>JAFUEG010000146.1 GCA_017464045.1 Lachnospiraceae bacterium | reverse complement strand
ATCTGGTTAGGGAAATCCGAACGACCGGTTGCAATTATTCTTGCGCCGCCCTTCTTTGCCTCATCAGGCATTATCTCAGGTGTAGGATTTGCCATAGCAAATACCATTGCATTATCAGCCATCGATGCGACCATCTCAGGTGTTACGATACCCGGTGCCGATACTCCTATAAACACATCCTTGCCCTTCATAACATCAGCAAGACTTCCTCTTTCTCTGTTTTTATTGGTTATCTCTGCCATTTCTGCCTGTGCAGGATTCATATGCGGTTCACCCGGACAGAGGGCACCCTTGCTGTTTACAAGAACAACATTTCCTATACCGAATCTCATCAAAAGCTTACAGATTGAGATGCCTGCTGCACCTGCACCGCTTATAACCGCACTTATATCTTCCATCTTTTTTCCGACTATCTTTAATGCATTGATAAGACCTGCGCATACTACAACCGCAGTTCCGTGTTGGTCATCATGGAATACAGGTATATCAAGCTCTTCCTTTAGCCTTCTTTCAATCTCAAAGCATCTTGGAGCAGCTATATCTTCAAGATTTATTCCTCCAAATACAGGTGCCAGTCTCTTTACTGTTTCAACTATCTCATCCACATCCTTGGTATCAAGACAGATAGGAAATGCATCAACATTACCAAACGTCTTGAACAAAATTGACTTTCCTTCCATAACAGGGATTGCAGCCTCAGGTCCTATATCACCAAGTCCGAGTACTGCGGTTCCGTCTGAAACTACTGCCACAAGATTTGACTTATTGGTATATTTATATACATCCATTTTATTGTCTCTGATTTTACGGCAAGGCTCCGCAACTCCCGGAGTGTATGCGGTACTTAAATCATCCTTGGTTTTTACCTCAACCTTAGAGATAACCTCTATCTTTCCGTGGTTTTCCTCATGCATTTTTAAGCTTAACTCGTTGTAATCCATTTTCTTAATCTCCTTATTATCTGATTTTTATTAACACTTTTTTATTCTCAATTTAATAATTCATTAAATATCAAAACATATGTATTCTTTAATATAAGCTTATATTTATCCTGTTAATAATCAAAAATTGACATCTGAACTCCGAGAGTCTTATTTTTATACTCTCTCATATACCTGAAAAGCTCCTCCTGGTCATAGACTATGCCATGCTCCTCACATGTACTCTTTAACAGCTTTGTCAAAGCCATACTGTTTTGGCTCGGAACTTCATAGGAGTTTCCGAAGGTTCCTATATACTTATCCTTCATGCCGGGAAAAAGCTTATCCAACTGTTCGTAAAAATACTCACGATTGCCTTCTCTTAAGGTCATACCCATACCATTTGCATAGATTATTCCATACACGCCTGCTTCTACACAGTAATCAAGAATACCCTTTAAATTTTCCTCCGTATCATTGATAAACGGAAGAAGAGGTGTAATCCAAACCAAAGTAGGTATACCTCTTTTCTTCATTTCCATCAGGACCTTTACTCTATCACTGGTTACACATACTCCCGGTTCAAGCTTTTTACAAAGCTCATCATCATAGGTTGTAAGTGTCATGGCAACCACACATTTGGTTTTTTTGTTTATCCTTTCAAGTATATCTATATCTCTCATGATCAGATTAGACTTGGTCTGAATAACAACTCCGAAATCAAAGCGTTCTATCTGATTAAGACATCTTCTTGTAAGCTGAAGTTCTTCTTCAATCGGAATGTACGGGTCACTCATTGAACCGGTAACTATCATAGTTTTATTTCGTTTTCTTTTCAGCGTATGCTCAAGTATGTCATCTGCTCTTGCCTTTACTTCCACATCCTCAAAATCATGTGTCATTCGATAACATTTACTTCTTGAGTCACAGTATATACAGCCATGCAGACAGCCGCGATATATGTTCATACCGCTTTGCGGTGATAAAACCTCCTTTACCTCTTTATAGTGCATATTTTTCTCCTATGTATATTTTTTAGATAAAATCAAAACTAACCTGTTCGTACTCTAAATCCTGATATTCCATTTCCTCCTGATCAACCCTGCTTGTGTAGTTGGTAACTACCGTAAGCTGCTTACCTTTAGACATCTGCTGACCAAGTATATAATTCACATCAAACTTACCTGTGATGGCAGGAGTAACTCCTCTTGCCGGTACGATAAGCTGAACATTGTTAGCCTTTAATAGTTCAAATATAGGTTCCCATATATATACATCCTTTGCAGCACCAAAAGGATTGTCGATAAATATTGTCTTGGTCATAATCTCATCGCTCTTGGTCTGATACATACCTGATATATAGTTAATTATAGAAACCAAAAACTGTATATATATACCCTGTGACTGCCCGGTGCTTCCGACAGCCTCTTCATACTTAAGATAACGGCTTTGCTCTCTGATTCTCTCACGCTTATACAGTGTAAGCTTTATAGCATTCATATCCGTTACTATTACTCCAAATAATTTCTTAAGCGTAAGACTTCCGCGGATATATTTCATTCTGTCCTTATCATTATCATATCCATCAGCAGCAGCTACCACCTTATCTATATAATCTGACATTTTCTGTTTAAGGAATTCATCCTTAACATATGGTATACTCAGGTCAACTACCTGTATAGCCTCTCCCTCGGATATAATCCTTGACAGCTTTGGAAGCTTATCAAGTTCGGTTCTTACGTCAAGACATCTTTGCAGACACTGTTCTTCAAAATTATCCTTTATTGTCTCCATATCAGACAAGCTCTTTTCAACCCTGTCTCTTTCAAGTCTTATAAACTCCACTGTCTGGTTAAGATTGATACTGAGTTCTTTTGCCAGTGCATAAGAAGACGGTATGGTTACATCCTCTCTTATAGTGTTGGCAAGCTCAAACATACTCATCTGTTCCAAGGCAGAGGATGTGTTACCCTTAAATCTAAGGAGTTCATTTTTTGCCTTATCAAGCTTTTTATTACTTCTGTCGTATTTTATGAGAGTATCCTCAAAAACCTCTCTAAGCTTTTCCTTTTCTTCGGTTACGGTAAGTGAATCATCAAGGCTTATGTCATTGGTAGTTATTATACGCTTTACATCCTTGTAAAGCTCCAGCATATAACCCTGCTCTTTAGCATAGCGTTTATACTCTGCCTCGCTTTCTTTTGCTTCCTTATCAAGCCTTTCAAGAATTCTTTCACCCTCGGCGAGGCTTTGAGTTATCTCAGCAAGTGAAGCGACATTTTCTTCAAAATGTCCAAAAGCTGTTTTTATATTATCAATTGCATAATCTATACTACCCGAAAGTCTGTCCGCCTCGGAAATTTTATTTTTATAGGCTTCTTCATAGCCCTTCATCTGATACTCAAGCTCATCTATACTCTTTTTTATTGTTCCGAGAGTTTCTTCATCTATAACAAACAGGGCATCCTCGTCCTTTAGCTTTTCTATATCGGAAAGCTTTGTGCCGCGCTTCTTTATGCTGTTTAAAACTCTGTCCATAGATACCTTTAATGTATCCATAAGAAGCTGCTTATCCTCTATAGCCTTTTTCTCATCATCAAATGAAAGCTTCATGGAAGTAAATTTAGCAACCAGCTCATCATACGTAAGTTCTAAATCCTCATATGTATTATCCGGATTATAATAGCTTCTGTAATTATTGTTCCAATCAGCCGCAAGTTCATCTATCTGTTTTTCATATGCAGAATGTTTTGACTCAAGCAAAGCCACATCAACATTCTTACTTCCCTCATCAGCAGAAAGCTTATTGATCTCATCACGAAGTCTTGAGACGGACGCATTACTTTTTTCAATAGTTTTTTCTTCGTTATCTATTATCTCACTAAGCTTTTTAACAGTATATAATCTGTTGCTGTCGGATAAGAGTTCCTCATAATAGCCTCTCTTCGCTTCTCCTTCTTCTTTGAGCTTTTTTATCTCATTTTCATAGCTTTTAATATTGTCCTCACAATTTTTAACAAAGGAGGTTACATTCTTAAGCTCTTTTTCATTTTCCTTAAGTTTTTCTTCATCCTCCAAAATGCTGCTGTTTAATACCCTTACAACAAAGGCTCTGTCCTCACGATAGGCATCCAGAAGCTTTTCCTTCATCTCACAAGAGAGTCTTATCTCCTTAGCATTTTCCTCTTCCTTTGCTATAAGTTTGTCCTTTGTTTCAGGGCTTAAGAAAAAGTCATTATCGGCACTTACGGTAAGCATATTTTCTCCGATATAAAATGCCTTTTCCTCATCATTTTTCATATCATATATAAGGACAGCCTCACCATCGGTATCTATACCTGAAAGATTAGGATCTTCCTTCAAGGTATCAAAATTATCCACAAGAATACCATAAGGCAAAAGCGGATTTTCCAAAAGAAGCTTTTCCTTCTTATCTGCATTTAACGCAGACAGATAATCCATACCAAACATAGCTGTCATGCCATGTCTTGTCTCGATATAATCAAGAACCTTTTTAACAGCCTTTGACGGTGCGATAAGTCTGCCCTCATTTAATCTTCCTATCTTTTTATCGCTTCTTTTTAAATCAGGTCTTAAATCCGCAAGCTCTAAAATTTCATTGGTTATCATTTCGGAGATTACATCAACAATTCGTTTTTCATCCTCTACACCATAGACGGATTTAATATTATTAAACTTCTTTAAAGTGTCCTCATACTCCTGCTCGCGGTTTTTTATTTCTTCAATTATCTTTTCAAGAGAAATCTTTTTTTGTTCGTATTCGAAAAGTCTTCCCTTTTCTTCTCTTAAACCTGTTGTAAGTTTTTCATCCTCACCAACGATATCCGACAATCTCTGCTTAACCTTATTAATCTCTTCCTCAACATCAAGAAGCTGT
>JAFUEG010000145.1 GCA_017464045.1 Lachnospiraceae bacterium | reverse complement strand
GCTTTTGTGCTTCAGATGCCGCTTATTATACTTATTGTTGCATTTATATATTTTGCTGAGGTTTTATCGGTTATTATTCAGGTTACTTCATTTAAGCTTACCGGAAAAAGAGTTTTCAAAATGGCACCTATACATCATCATTTTGAACTTTGCGGATGGCCTGAGACAAAAGTGGTTTCGATATTTGCTATTGTGACCGCAATGCTCTGTTTTATAGGAATTTTGGCGTTATAAATAGTTTATCAAGATAATGGATAAGGAGAATGTGCTATGGATAAAAAAGTACTTGTGGCAGGAGCCGGAAAAAGCGGTGTAGCTGCATCAAAGCTTCTTGCAAGAAATGGCCGTGAGGTAATTCTTTATGACGAAAATATGAAGGGAGAGCTGACCAGAGAAATTGTTCTTGAGAAATTCGATGATGATCCTTTCAAAGAAAACATAGATACTATCTTAGGAACCATAACGGATGATGATATTAAGGCTTGTGATTATATGGTTATAAGCCCGGGTATACCTACCGACAACGGATTTGCAAAGAGAGTAAAAAGCCTTGGGGTAAGAGTTTTAAGTGAGATAGAGCTTGCTTTTATGTATGAGCAGGGTACCGTGCTTGCCATAACCGGTACAAATGGTAAAACTACAACTACAACTCTTGTGGGCGAGATAATGAAGGCTCATAACAATGAGACTTTTGTTGTGGGAAATATAGGTATACCTTATACTGATTTGGCTGATAAGACAACTGAAAATTCAGTAACAGTTGCCGAGATAAGCAGCTTTCAGCTTGAAACAGTTGAAACCTTTAAGCCTCATATCAGTGCATGTCTTAATATAACTCCGGACCACCTGGACAGACATCATACATTTGAAAATTATGCAGCATGTAAAATGGCTATAGCCAACAAGCAGACAAAGGATGATTATATGGTTCTTAATTATGATGATCCGGAGACTTTAAAAAGGTCAAAGCTTGATAATGTAAATGTTATATTTTTCAGCAGACTTACACATCTTGATGAAGGTGTATATGTTGACCATGATGACGTTGTTATAAAGAAGGATAATGTTATAACCAAGATACTTTCATTAAAGGACATTAATCTTCTCGGAACACATAATGTGGAAAATGTTCTGGCTGCGGTAGCTATTACATATTATGCGGGTGTACCTGTTGAAACCATCCGGAAGGTATGTACTGAATTTAAGGGAGTTGCGCATAGAATAGAATATGTGAGAACAGTAAACGGAGTAAAATATTACAATGATTCTAAAGGAACAAATCCTGATGCTGCCATAAAGGGCATAAAGGCTATGACAACAACTACATTTCTTATTGGCGGCGGCTATGATAAGGGAGTTCCTTTTGACGATTGGATAGATGCATTTGAAAACAAAGTAAAGTATCTGGTGCTCATAGGTCAGACAGCTAAGACAATTGCAACATGTGCCAAGAATCACGGCTTTAACAGTATTGTGTTTATGGATACTCTTGAAGAGGCAATTGATTTTTGCTACAAGAATGCAAGACCGGGAGATGCAGTACTTTTATCGCCTGCGTGTGCAAGCTGGGGTATGTTTAAGAATTATGAGCAAAGAGGAGACATCTTCAGAGACTATGTAATGAAGCTTGAGGATGAATAATTAATAAATATCAATTGATATGCTGTTTATAAGTACTCATGTTTTTGATATAAAAACTGTATCATTAATTTGATTTAGGAGTTGAATTTAAGTGGAAAAATCAAGAAGGACAACTAAAAACAGTTTTTGGGTTAAGGGTGGATATATTGATTATCAGACTATATTCCTTACATTTGTTATTGTCCTTTTTGGACTTATGATGGTTTATAGCGCAAGCTCGTACAGAGCGATAACAAATGGATATGCAGGTACATATTTTATGATACGACAGGGTGTTTTTGCTGTAATTGGTTTTATAGGAATGTACGCTATTTCAAGAATAAATTACAGATACTTATCAAACCTTTCTGTAATTCTTATGTATATAGCCATAGCTATGCTGGTGTTTGTCCTGATACTCGGAAGAGCAAGCCATGGTGCAACAAGATGGATTCAGATAGGTCCTTTACAGCTTCAGCCTTCTGAGATAGCAAAGCCAATTATAATAATATATATGTCGGATGCATGTGTTAAAAAGTCAAAATATTTAAATACTATGACGGGCATTTTTAAAATAGTCTGGCTTCCTGTTGTATGTATCGGTCTTATAGCTGTAGAAAATCTTAGTACTGCAATTGTATGTTTTGCAATAGTTGTAGCTATATTATTTGTTGCAAGTCCTAAAATTTTTAATCTGGTTATACTTGGAATTATAGGTATAATCGCTGCATGGATTCTAATAAAGACAGTTGGCTACAGAGGTGATAGATTTGAGGCATGGCGTAATCCAGAAGCAAGTGAAAAAGGATTTCAGACCTTACAGTCACTTTATGCTATAGGGTCTGGCGGATTTTTCGGAAGAGGTTTGGGTAACAGTATTCAAAAGCTTGGATTTTTGCCTGAGTCACATAATGATATGATTTTTTCGGTAGTATGTGAAGAACTTGGGCTCTTTGGAGCACTTGTGGTAATAGCATTATTTGTTATGTTGATATTTAGATTTAAATTTATCGCAGACAGCTCTATTGACAGCTTTGGCGGATTTATAATTACCGGAGTTATAACACATTTAGCAGTTCAGCTTATTGTCAATATAGGCGTTGTTACCAATACAATTCCACCTACGGGTGTAACACTTCCGTTTATCAGTTATGGTGGTACGTCGCTTATTTTTATGATGGCTGAGGTGGGATTGGTTTTAAGTGTATCAAGGCAAATGAGTCTTACGGATTGATAAAGATTTAAAGTGTATTTATGCAGGATTATATGTTTTAAAGTGAATGAGGATAATGCACATGAAGAAAAGGTATGTATTGTTGCTAATACTTATTTTGATTATAGGTGTTTTATCATATATTAGCACGTTTAAGATAAAAGTAATAAATGTGACGGGATGCCAGAAAGTTGATGAACAGGTAATAATTGATGCGGTAAGAAGCAAAAGTTATGCCAATAACACGCTTGTCCTTTACATACAGAATAAATTTAAACCTATTGATGATATTCCTTTTGTTGCAAAGATAGATATTGATTATGATTCTAAAAACGAAATATCCGTAACTGTTTATGAAAAGTCGGTTGCAGGATGCGTTGAATATATGGATGGATTTGTATATTTTGATAAAGATGGTATAGTACTTGAGTCTTCGCAGAATATTGTTGATGGTGTGCCATGTATCAGAGGACTGAATTTTACTGAATGGGAGATGGGTAAAAAACTTCCGATAGATAATGAAAGTAAATTCAAGTCAATTCTTACGATTACTCAGCTTATAGACAAATATGAGCTTGATATAGACGGTATAAAATTTACAGCTGAGAATGAAATAATCCTTATGCACAAAGGGATAACGATAGAACTCGGAAAGGGGGATTATCTCGCCATACAGATGATGAATCTTGGGAGCATTCTTGACAATCTGGAAGGGATGGAAGGAACGCTTTACATGAAGGATTTCGATTCAAATGATTCAACAGCAAGTTTTAGTAAGAAAAAATAGAGTTTTAGCAATAAAAACTTAAAAAAGTATTGATTATTTCTCAAAAAAATTATATTATATGAGTAATATTGTAACAATGTGGGTAAGTTTGCCCTGTTACAAAGGGTAAAAAAGGTGAAATTTTTATTAAGGAGGAAAGAACCTTGCTTGAAATAAAGTCAAACGATGAAAAGACCCCTGCAAGAATTCTTGTAATTGGTGTAGGTGGTGCAGGTAACAACGCAGTTAACAGAATGATTGATGAAAATGTGGAAGGTGTTGAGCTTATAGCTATAAATACTGATAAGCAGATTTTATCACAGAGTAGAGCAACTACTAAGATTCAGATTGGTGAAAAGCTTACCAAAGGACTTGGTGCCGGAGCTAAGCCTGAAATCGGTGCAGGAGCAGTTGAAGAAAACAGAGAAGAGATTACAGATATAATGAAAGATGCCAACATGGTATTTGTTACCTGTGGTATGGGTGGTGGTACCGGAACCGGTGCAGCTCCTGTAGTTGCAGAGATAGCAAGAAACCTTGGTATACTTACTGTAGGTGTTGTAACTAAGCCTTTCTCGTTTGAGGGTAAACCACGTATGAACAACGCCGTAAATGGTATTGCTAAGCTTAAGGAAAATGTTGATACACTTATCGTCATTCCAAATGATAAGCTTCTTCAGATTTGTGATAAGCGTACAAGCTTACCTGAAGCGTTAAAGAAAGCTGATGAGGTTCTTCAGCAGGGTGTACAGGGTATCACAGACCTTATCAATAAGCCGGGTCTTATCAACCTCGACTTTGCAGATATCCAGACAGTTATGAGAGATAAGGGTGTTGCTCATATCGGTATCGGTAGAGCAAGTGGAGATAACAAGGCTGTTGACGCTATTAAGTCAGCTATGGACAGCCCATTACTTGAGACTACAGTTTCAGGAGCTACAGATATCATTGTTAACTTCTCAGGTAACATCGGTATCGTAGAAGCATATGACGCTATTACATATCTTACTGAGGTTGCAGGAGATGGTGCTAATATCATCTTCGGTACAGTTGATAATGATGTTATGGGTGAGGATGTATGTATAACAATAATTGCTACAGGTATTGAAGGTAATACTACATCAGCTACAGTTTCAGTTCCAAATACTCAGGCTGGAGCTGCTAAGCCGGCATCTGTTTCAGTTACACCGCTTAAGACTCCTACATACTCAGGACAGCCTATAACAGGTGCATCTAATATAAGACCGCTTAATACTCAGGCTAAACCACAGCCTGCAAGTAATGTCGGAGCAGCAGGTGTTAAGCCTGCAGGAAGTGCTCAGCCGAACGGAGCAGGTGGAATCAAAATACCTGATTTCCTTAAGAGAGGCTAATTATTAGAAGTGTGTCAGTGAGAACGGTTCTTATTGACACACTTTTTGTAAAATACGACTGCGTATAAAACATGTACACGCATAGCTCACTGACGCTAACGCTATGCTTAGCACATTTTTATACGCAGTCTTACGTTTATCATATTTATAAGTGTGCCAATGAGAACCGTTCCTACTGACACACATAATATACTTATTCAAAGGAGGATATAATGAGTAAATCAAAAAAAGATGATGACATAATTGATGTCGAGTATGTCGAAGAAGATAAAGAAAAAGACAAAGATAAAGCAAAAAATAAAGTTAAAGATGATGACAGTGATGAGGTTGGAAGTAAAAGGGTTAAAAGGGCAGTAAATATTGTCAAATTTGTAATTATAGCAATCATTTTATTGTCTGCGGTATTTGACAGTTATTATTATGTTAGTGAACAGGAAAATGCAGTTGTTACTATGTTTGGCAAGGTTATAACAACAAATACTGCCGGACTTTATTTTAAGATTCCATTTATACAAAAGGTTGAAAAAGTAGATGTAACAACACACGGAACAGGTGTCGGTTATACAATTGACAATGATGGACAAAATATAACTGATACGATGGACGGTATAATGATTACTTCCGATTTTAACCTGTTAAACATTGATTTTTATCTGGAGTATAAGGTGTCTGATCCGGTTGCTTATCTGTATAATTCAAATAATCCCGAGGAAATCTTAAGGGATATAGCACTTTCGAGTATCAGGTCAGTGGTAGGAAATTATACTGTAGATGAGGCAATGACTACAGCTAAGAGTCAGATACAATCCGATGTTAAAGAAGAAATGATGCGTGAACTTTCGGAAAGAAATATAGGACTTCAGGTAATTAATATAACAGTTCAGGATTCAGAACCGCCGACTGCAGATATTATTGCCGCGTTTAAGTCTGTTGAAACTGCAAAGCAGGGAGCGGATACAGCTAAAAATAATGCATTGCAGTATCAAAATAGGGAACTTCCAAATGCTGCAGCAGAGGCTGACAGGATTCGTAAGGATGCAGAGGCGCAAAAGGCAACTCGTATTGCAGAGGCAGAGGGCCAGGTTGCGAGACTTGATAAGATATATGAGCAGTATAAGCTATATCCTCTTATAACAAAGAAGAGAATGTTTTATGAGACTATGGAAGAAGTTTTACCTTCACTTAAGATAATCATAACCGATGGAGAGACCCAGCAGGTATATCCGATAGAAAGTTTTGCTGATATAAATTCAACAACAACCAATAATTATACTACAGAAAAGGAGGATGATACAAATGGCGAAACAGACTACTAAGAAATCTATGACAAAATCGATATTATTAGTTATAGTCCTTTTGTTTGTAATTATTGTTATAAGCAATTCTTTTTATACGGTGCAATATAATTCGCAGGCAATCGTTAAAAGATTTGGCAAGATTTTAAAGATTGAATCAGATGCAGGTTTACATTTTAAGATTCCTTTCGTGGATGATGTGCAGGAGGTTTATGCCGGAAACAGGGTATATGATATACCTACAAGTGATGTTATTACTAAAGATAAAAAATCCATGATTGCAGATGATTATGTTATATGGAAAGTAACTGATTCGACTAAGTATTATAAGACCTTAAGTGCAGTAGATGCCAGAGCAGAGGAGCGTATAGATGCTGCAGTATATAATGCAACAAAGAATACTATATCATCAATGACACAGGATGAAGTTATAGCTGCAAGAGGAACAGTGCTTACCGAAATAATAACTGAGGCTGCAAATTCTGATATGGAAGGGTATGGGATTACTATTGTTACAGCTGAGATTAAGGCTTTAGATTTACCTGAGGACAATAAGGCAGCTGTTTACGAAAGAATGATATCTGAAAGAGAAAATATAGCAGCAAGCTATACGGCAAAAGGTGATTCTGAAGCACAGATAATTAAAAATGAAACTGACAAGGAAGTTGCCATAACATTAGCTGATGCTGAAAAGGATGCGGAAACAATTATTGCAGAAGGTGAAGCGGAATATATGCGCATTCTTTCTGAAGCCTATAATGATCCGGATAAGGCTGATTTTTATAACTATATAAGAGGACTTGATGCATTGAAGGCATCTTTAAAAGGTAATAATAACACGCTTATACTTGACAAAGACTCCGAACTTGTAAAAATTCTTTACGGAATAGAATAGAGTGGGTCGGTTATATAGCATGATATAAAAAATAAGAAGCATCGAAACAGTTACACGCAAATCTCGCTATCGCTCACGATTTGCTTAGCAACTTTTCGATGCTCCTTATTTTTATACCGCTATATAACCAACACGCTTCGCATGTCACATTTTGTTTTTGACAGATAACATTTTCGTAAAATGTTATCATTCTTAACATAAATGTTAATTTCGGTATATTGACGTTACATTTTATGAGTGATTTAATATATACGAGGCGAGAGAAAGGAGAAAATTCAATCATCAGAACTGATAATTGGATTATACGTGGTGAAATGGATATTCAATATAATGATTTGATGGGAATTCAATATAGTAATTTAAAGGTTTACAGGAAGCAAAACGGTTATTCACAGGAAGAGATAGCTGAAAAGCTTGGTGTATCACGACAGGCGGTTGCAAAGTGGGAAAAGGGTGAGTCACTTCCGGATATTGAAAGCTGTATGAAGCTGGCTGACTTGTATAAAACAACCATTGATACGTTAGTGCGAAATCTTACTGCAAAAGAGGATATAGGCGACGGAAAGCATGTTTTCGGCTTATGTAAGGTCAATGAAAAAGGTCAGATAACCCTTCCTGCAAACTGCAGAAAAATCTTTGATATCAATCCGGGAGATGCTATTTTGGTACTTGGTGATGAAGGAAAAGGTATCGCGCTTGTAAATATGAAAAATCCAATTGAAAACTTTAATTAATATGTGAGGTATATTATGAACGCTATTGAAACAAAGGATTTAACAAAGAAGTACAAAACCAAAACAGCTGTCGATGCACTTAATCTTACCGTAAATGAAGGAGAACTTTTTTCACTGCTCGGTGTAAACGGTGCAGGTAAAACCACTACAATAAGGATGCTTTCCTGCCTTTCCACTCCTACATCGGGGGAAGCATATGTCAACGGAAAAAGCTGTAAGGACGAAAAGGATGAAATCAAAAAAATAATAGGAATCTCACCACAGGATACAGCGGTTGCAGACAATCTTACGGTACGTGAAAACCTGGATTTTATGGCTTCTGTTTATTATACGGATAAGGCTGTTATCAATGAAAAGGTTGAGAATATTATCAGGATATTTAACCTCTCAGAGGTAGAAAACCAAAAAGCAAAAACTTTGTCAGGTGGCTGGAAGCGTAAGCTTTCCATAGCTATGGCTTTAATCAGTGAGCCAAAGGTTTTATTTTTAGATGAGCCGACACTCGGACTTGATGTTCTTGCAAGAAGAGAGCTTTGGCATGCCATAGAGAGCTTGAAAGGCAAAATGACTATCATACTTACCACTCACTATATGGAAGAGGCAGAGCATTTGTCAGACCGTATCGCTATAATGATTTCAGGGAAAATCAAAGCCTGCGGTACGGTAGCGGATTTGGAAGAATTATCCGGTAAGAAAGGACTTGAAGAGGCATTTGTTGCCATAGCTGAAAGGGGGATGTCAGAAGATGAATAAGATAAAAGCATTTTCAACAAGAAACAGAAAGGAAATACTCCGTGACCCGTTAAGCTATATCTTTTGTCTCGCATTTCCTTTGGTTATGCTCAT
>JAFUEG010000144.1 GCA_017464045.1 Lachnospiraceae bacterium | reverse complement strand
TTGTTTTAGCTGATTAATAAAAGATATTTTATTATTTGGAAAGAGGAGACAAACTATGAAGATTTTTAATACCCTTACAAGACATAAGGATGAGTTTACACCTATAAATGAGGGCAAGGTGGGCATATATGTATGCGGACCTACGGTTTATGATTATATACATATCGGAAATGCAAGACCTATGATAGTTTTTGATACATTAAGGAGATACCTTGAGTACAAGGGCTATGATGTAAATTATGTATCTAACTTTACAGATGTGGATGATAAGATTATCAAGAAGGCCAATGAAGAGGGCGTAGATGCATCTGTTATCTCGGAAAGATTCATCAAAGAATGTAAAAAGGATATGGAAGGCTTGAATGTAAGAGAAGCTACGACACATCCGAAAGCAACTGAAGAAATTGATGACATGATTGATATGATTAAGACTCTTATTAAAAAGGATTACGCTTATGAAGTAAATGGAACTGTTTATTTTAGAACAAGAAAGTTTTCTGACTATGGAAAGCTTTCTAAGAAGAATATAGACGATTTAAGAAGTGGATTCAGAGACTTGAAGGTCTCCGGTGAAGAGGAAAAAGAGGATCCGCTTGATTTTGTTCTTTGGAAACCTAAGAAGGAGGGTGAGCCTTTTTGGGAGTCCCCTTGGGGTGAAGGAAGACCGGGCTGGCATCTTGAGTGTTCCGTAATGTCCAAGAAATATATCGGAGATGTTATAGATATACATGCCGGTGGCGAGGATTTGATTTTCCCACATCATGAAAATGAGATAGCACAGAGTGAGGCTGCCAATGATGCTGAGTTTGCAAGATACTGGATGCATAACGGTTTCCTTAAAATTAATAATGAAAAGATGTCCAAGTCTCTTGGAAACTTCTTTACCGTAAGAGAAATAAGTGAAAAGTATGATTTGCAGGTTATAAGATTTTTTATGCTTAGTGCACACTATAGAAGTCCGCTTAATTTCTCTGATGATTTGGTTGAGTCGGCAAAGGCTTCGTTAGAAAGAATAAAGACAGCAGTTTCAAAGCTTGATGAAATAATTAATGCTGCAAAGGCTGAAAAGGCTGATGATGCTGAAACAGCTCTTATTTCCGAGCTTGATGGCTTTGAGAAGAAATTTGATGATGCCATGGAGGATGATTTAAATACAGCAGATGCAATATCTGCGATATTTGAGCTTGTCAAATTTGCCAATACTAATGTAAATGAAAATTCAAGCAAGGAATTTGCAACAAAGGTCTATGATATGATAGTTAAGCTTTGCGATGTACTTGGAATAAAGGCAAAAACCGAAGCAGAACTTTTGGATGCAGATATAGAAAAGCTCATACAGGAAAGACAGGATGCCAGAAAAAATAAAGATTTTGCAAGGGCGGACGAGATTAGAAATTCGCTTTTGGAAAAGGGTATTATCCTTGAGGATACAAGAGAAGGAGTAAGATGGAAAAGGGCTTAGGAGAGGATTTGATTCTTCCTCAGGTTGAAAATGTAAATGCATATCAGTATTCACCGCTTTCTCTTGCTTATCTTGGCGACAGTGTGATGGATCTTATGGTTAAGTCTTACTTTGTTGTAAATGTAAATAAGCAGACCTATAAGTATCATAAGGATGTTACGCATATTGTTAATGCGGTAAACCAGTCAGCATTTATCGACAGTATTATGGATGAACTAAAAGAGGATGAACTTGATATATATAAGCGGGGACGTAACGCAAATGCTCATTCAAAGGCTAAAAATGCAACAAGAAGCGAATATAGAAAAGCTACAGGTCTTGAAGCAATCTTTGGATATCTATATCTGAAAAATGAGTTTGACAGATTAAAATATTTTACTGATAAGATGATAAAGGATTATCTTAATAAAAATGTTTGATAGTATCGTTGTTTAATTTATTATGGTATTTGGATATGGCATTCGGATAAAATGGTATTGGGATATAAATTAACAGGTAAAAGTAATAAATATAAAAAAAATACTGAATAATATAAAATAAATAATTTACAATCAGGTGAATATTATGTCATGGTTTAAGTATTATAAAGAACAGGTAAAGATAATAAGGGAGCGGGATCCGGCTATAAAAAACGACTTGGAGGTGCTTTTGTACCCTTCCTTTAAGGCTATATACAGTTACAGAAAAGCGCATAAGCATTATCTTAAAAAACATTATTTTCGCGCAAGGTATATATCACAGCGTGCTGCCAGAAAGACCGGAATAGAGATTCATCCGGGTGCAACAATTGGCGAAGGCTTTTTCATTGATCATGGTAATGGTGTTATAATTGGTGAAACTACCATAATAGGCGATAATGTTACACTTTATCAGGGAGTAACCTTAGGCGGTACCGGTAAGGAAAGCGGCAAGCGTCATCCTACTATCGGAGATAATGTTATGATTAGTGCCGGTGCGAAGGTAATCGGTTCATTTACAGTCGGAGAAAACTCAAAAATAGGTGCCGGTTCTGTGGTATTGTCGGAGGTTCCGCCAAATTCTACAGTTGTTGGTATCCCCGGAAGAGTAGTAAAGCGCGAGGAGGTAAGACTTCCTCGTCTTGACCTTGACCAGACACATCTTCCTGACCCTGTGCTCAATGATTTGAATATTCTTAAGCAGGAAAATGAAGAACTTAAGATTGCATTTAAGAAGCTTGTTGATCGGGTGGAAAAAACAGAAAAGGAATTAAAAAAGTAAAATAAGATTAATTTCTTTGTTTATATTTTATTGAAAGGATGGCATTTACCATAATAGATTATATGTCTTATAACAAACAAAATGATAATATCAGACATACAGAAGATGAACATTTAATTGAAGGACGTAACTCTGTTCTTGAGGCGTTTCGTGCCGGTAAAACCGTTGATAAGCTCTATGTACAAAACGGACTTAAGGATGGAGTTATCAGCTCGATTTTGAGGGATGCAAAGAAACATGATACAATTGTGAACTTTGTGACAAAAGAAAAACTGGATCAGATGTCTAAAACCGGAAAGCATCAGGGAGTTATGGCAATTTGTTCGGCCTATCAGTATGCGGACATTGAAGATATATTTAAAAAAGCTGAGGAAAAGGGAGAACAACCTTTTATATTTTTGCTTGATGAAATAGAAGATCCTCACAATCTTGGTGCAATTATCCGAACTGCGAATCTTTGCGGTGCTCATGGAGTAATAATTCCAAAAAGAAGGGCAGCAGGACTTACAGCTACAGTTGTTAAAGCTTCTGCAGGTGCTATAAATTATACACCTGTTGCAAAGGTTACAAATCTCGCACAAACAATAGAAGAACTTAAGCAAAGAGGAATGTGGTTTGCCTGTGCTGATATGGGTGGAGAGATAATGTATGATGTAAACCTTACAGGTCCCATAGGCATTGTAATCGGAAACGAAGGTTCGGGAGTCGGAAGGCTTGTTAAGGAAAAGTGTGATTACATTGTTTCGATTCCGATGATGGGAGATATTGATTCACTTAATGCGTCTGTCGCAGCAGGAGTTTTGGCTTATGAGGTATTAAGGCAACGACTCAAAAGGTAGATAAGGTTTTTGGCTTTTACAAAAAGAGAGCATATATAATTGAATTTGTTGTTTGTTTGAAAGGATAAAGACTTACAATGAGTATAAATTACGATACTTTATCGGATGATGAGATAATTGAAAGAATTTCTCAAAAAGATGATGACGCTATAGAATATATGATGAAGAAATATGGCGGGATAGTAAAAAGAGAGGTTCGTACCGTATACCTTATAGGTGCAGAAACAGAAGATTTAATGCAGGAAGGAATGATTGGACTTTTTAAGGCTATAAGGGATTATGAAATTGACAAAGGAGCGTCGTTTTCAACATTTGCCACGCTTTGTGTCAGAAGGCAGATAAATACTGCAATAAATAACTCAAATAGGAAAAAACACATTCCATTAAATACCTATATTTCAATATATACTGAAAATGAAGAATATGGATATGAAATAGAAGATAATCTGGAAACGGAAAATCAGGCGTCAAATCCGGAAAATATGATGATAGCAAAGGAACAAAGCAAGGCTCTGAATGAATTGATTGAAAATCGTTTGAGTACCTATGAAAAAAAAGTTCTAAAGTTCTATCTTGAGGGACTTTCTTATCAGGAAATTGCACAAAGACTTGACAAATCAGAAAAATCAGTAGATAATGCTTTACAGAGAATTCGAAAGAAACTTAGTGAGTAGATTTGTTTTTATTAAATTCAATACTGGATATTAATATTTTCATTAATATTATATATAAGCTGCTATGGCTCAGTCGGTAGAGCGTCGCATTGGTAGTGCGGAGGTCACGGGTTCGATTCCCGTTAGCAGCTTTTAATAATGTCAAAAGTAATCTTTCTAAAAGTAAGTAAATTCAAGATTTTAGAAAGATTATTTTTATTTTTTCTAATTTTTTATGTGTAAAATGTAAAATATAGTAAAAAAATATTAAAATTTACT
>JAFUEG010000143.1 GCA_017464045.1 Lachnospiraceae bacterium | reverse complement strand
TTAGCTCTTATATATACCTGCTTATTTTATTCCAACTGAAGTCGCTAGTATAGATGTGGCAAGGCTCAAGCCCATGATATACACTATTATGTGAAAGGGTGTCTGTCAACCCCTCGACACAATTTATTCAGTTGCTTTCTCTTTCTTGTTACCAAGTACCTTAATAACTACAAGTACAAGAGCCATAAGGATAAGACCTACAGGAAGGGATATCCATGCACTCTTGGTAAGACCTGCAACTATATAAGTTACAAAAGAGACCGCCGCAACGGTAAGTGCGTATGGAAGCTGTGTTGAAACATGGTTTATATGCTCACATTCCGCACCTGCTGAAGACATGATTGTCGTATCGGATATAGGTGAACAATGGTCTCCGCATACGGCACCTGCCATACATGCCGAGATTGCTATTATCATCATTGTGTAATCGGTATTTTGGAAACAGTTTACAACGATAGGAATAAGTATACCAAAGGTTCCCCATGAAGTTCCGGTTGCAAAGGAAAGACCGATTGCAATAAGGAAAATAATACATGGTAAAAATGCCTGTAAACCTGCTGCTGAACCCTTAACAAGCTCTGCAACATACTCCGCTGCACCGAGATTATCGGTCATAGCCTTAAGTGACCATGCAAAGGTAAGGATAAGTATCGCCGGAACCATCTGCTTAAATCCGTCCGGAAGGCATTTCATACTGTCCTCAAAGCTTATAACCCCACGGATGAGGTAGAAAATGATTGTAATAACAAGCGCAACAGATGAACCAAGCACAAGACCTACAGAAGCATCACTGTCTGCAAATGCATCTATAAAGCTTGCTCCATCGAAAAATCCACCGGTATAAATCATTCCTATTGTACAGCATACTATAAGAAGAATGATTGGTATTAGCATATCTATAACCTTACCGTTATGATTAACCTTAAGGTCAGTATCCTCTTTTCCCACAAAGCTCTTTTTTGCCCAGTAATCATCACTAAGAGCCTGCTCCTCAAACTTCTTCATAGGACCATAAGAAACCTTCATTGACACCATAAGCACCATCATAAGAATTGTAAGCAGTGCATAGAAGTTATAAGGAATCGCCTTAAGGAATAAACTCATTCCGTTTTCACCCTCAACAAATCCTGAAACTGCTGCTGCCCAGGATGAAATAGGCGCGATTATACATACAGGAGCCGCGGTTGCATCTATTAAGTACGAAAGCTTTTCACGACTTATTTTCTCCTTATCGGTTACCGGTCTCATAACCGAACCAACCGTAAGACAGTTAAAATAATCATCGATAAAGATAAGAACACCAAGCAAAATGGTTGCAAGCTGTGCTCCGACTCTGGTCTTAATATGAGTGCTTGCCCATTGTCCGAATGCAAGGGACCCTCCGGTTTTGTTCATAAGCTGAACCATCATACCAAGAATTACAAGGAACACAAGTATTCCGACATTCCATGAATCAGAAAGAACTGTAATTACACCATCCTGAAATACATGATTTAAGGTATCCACCGGATTAAATCTCGCCCAGAAAAGCGCTCCCGTGAGAATACCTAAAAATAACGAGCTATATACCTCCTTAGTAATCAAGGCAAGCAAAATAGCTATAAGCGAAGGCAGAAGTGCCCAAAAGGTTTCCTCAACCTCTACGCCCTTATGTTCTATAAAGAACCATGCCGCAACATAAAACAATACCAGAACTATGCCTGATATAAGAATCTTCTTGTTTTTCATTGTAAATTCTCTCCTTATCCCCTGCGTAATATATCTGTTATTTTACCACTATTCTATGTATTTTTCTATATAATTTTATCATTTACCAAAAAGTAAAAAAGATACTGCCTTTGAGAAACTTTCTTTCAATGATTGATGTGTTAGTGGATAGAGAGTTTACCTGACCTTCTATCGAAGCTCTTTTAAGGTTCCGGCAATTAACTGTGGCAAGGCTCACGCCCATGTCGCATAATACTAAACAAGAAAATGTTCTTTTACGGCGCGCTTAAGTGTCCAGATGCGTGTAAATGCATCTCCGTTTTTTACCCGCATAAAGTGTTCTTCCTTAGTCGGAAAAACTCTGGATGTAAATACTGCATCACCGTCATTTACAAATATTTCTACCGAACTTTTATCTACAAAGATTCTAAGATGTGACAAAGGATTTTCGAGTGACCGCATACGGCTTACCCCCTCGGATTCATTGAACTGCTGTTTCATGCCGCCTCTGTCTATGGTTATTTTTTTGCTGCTATCATCATAGCTTATGGATACTCCTCCGTTTCCCTCTTTATCTGTAAATAAGTCAAGCTCACAATCTCCCGGTCTTATATCAAGTTCAACCTCACAGGCTGACGGAAGCTCATAACATCCCGAAGCATTTGAATCAAGCACAAGCTTTTCTTCTCTCAGCTTCTTTAATTCAGGCAGCGGTCTTTGGATAAGCCTTCTGCCTCTTACCGTAAGCTCCCTCGGAAGAGTCAGACATCCTGCCCAATCCTCTTCATCGGTAGGATAAGAAACATCCGGAAGTCCCATCCATGCTATTAAAATCGCCTTATCCTCTTCTTCGATATTATTTGCACAGGCTGCAGCATAAGAATCAAAGCCAAAATCAAGCACATGAAACTGCCCGTCCGGTGTAAAGGTAAGATTGTCCCAATCCATATGTCCAAGCAGATAACCGTTATGATTCTTACTGCCTCCCCTTCCCGGAAGCTCAATATGCTGCGGACAGAATATAAGTACATCCTTTCCACCGATATGCTCAATCGAAGGACACTCCCACATGTCTCCCAACTGCTCAAAGCCTGCAACCCTAAGTTCTCCGGCAAAGGTCCATCCATGCTGTAAATCCTCTGACTTATATATAAGCACACAGCCTCTTTTATCCTGTGTCTGCGCACCTATTGTGATATAATAACAATCCTTGTCAGGCATAGCAATTATCTTTGGATCTCTCTGGTGTTCGGTGTAATCCGGATGTGCGCCAAATAGCGGCAACGGATATTTTTCTGTCCATCCATCATTTCCGAGTCTGGCAAGACAGGTATAAGCATGTCTTACATAATCTTCATCACGGTGATTTCCTGTATAATAAAGGTACATCTTATCGCCTATAGGCATGGCAGAACCGGAATAAGCCCCCTTGTTGTCATAGCCGTCTCCTTCATCGGGAAGAAGACAGACTCCGAGATTATTCCATGTAACCAAATCCTTTGAAACGATATGATACCAATACTTTAATCCATGAACTGCTCCCCATGGACACCACTGATAAAAAAGATGCCATCTGTTATCATACCAGACAAAACCGTTTGGATCATTCATAAGCCCCGTAACTGCCTGTATGTGATATGTCTGGCGATAATCCGACAAAATTATTCTTTCATATAATTCCTTTAATTCCTGAGGATCTTTTAAATATCTGTATTTTTCTTCTCTCGTCCACTCTCTCATAGCCCTTACCTCCACAAAAGGCCCAATCCCGTTAAAAATCGGAATCAGGCCCTAAATAACATATATTACTGCTTTGATTTTTTATACTCTGAAACGTTGGTTTCAAGAACTGTCTTTCTTATCGGAAGAATTCTGCCCGGCGAAACTGAAAGCTCATCATATCCCATAGCAAGAAATTCCTTTGTAAGAGATAAATCCGCACCAAGCTCACCACAGATTCCTGCCCATGCTCCATGTCTGTGAGCAGCATCCGCTATCATCGCAAGCATGCGCATAATTGCCGGATGATGCGAATCATAGAACTCATCCAGTGACTGATTCTGTCTGTCTATAGCAAGAGTATACTGAGTCAAATCATTTGTTCCTACACTAAAGAAATCCACTTCTTCAGCAAGTTCATCGGCTATCATAACCGCTGCCGGTGTTTCAATCATTATACCAAGCTCAATATCCTTGTCATATGCCAAACCATCAGCATCCAGCTCCTTTTTAACCTCCTCTACGATAGACTTAATTTTCTTAACCTCGTCAACAGATATAATCATAGGGAACATAATTGAAATCTTACCAAATGCACTGGCACGAAGTATCGCGCGAAGCTGTGTCTTAAATACCTCAGGTCTGGTAAGACAGATTCTTATGGCACGGAGTCCCATAGCAGGATTTTCTTCCTTAGGAAGCTCAAAATAATCTGCCTGCTTATCTGCTCCGATATCAAGTGTACGAATTATAACCTTCTTTCCCGCAAGAGTCTGGGCAACCTGCTTATATATAGCAAACTGTTCATCCTCTGTAGGATAATTGTCTGAACCAAGGTAGATAAATTCTGATCTGAAAAGTCCGATTCCACCGGCATCATTTTTAAGTACAAGACCTAAATCCTTGGTGTTGCCGATATTGGCATATAAATTAATCTTCTGTCCGTCCA
>JAFUEG010000142.1 GCA_017464045.1 Lachnospiraceae bacterium | reverse complement strand
GTTTGTTACCTACTTAAAGTAAATCTAAGCATCAAAAAGAGGCAAACCGGTAACAAAAGGGGCAAAAAAGGAGGTTTTGTTACCTGCTTAAAGTAAATCTAAGCATCAAAAAGAGGCAAACCGGTAACAAAAGGGGCAAAAAAGGAGGTTTTGTTACCTGCTTAAAGAAAACCAAAGCATCAAAAGGAGGCAAACAGGTAACAAAAGCGGGAAAAAGCAAGTTTTGTTACCTGTTTCAAATCAGGTCTAAAAATTAAGAAAAAAGCTAAATACAAGAGAAAAATTGCTTTTCAATAATCGCTTTACATATAATGAAAGCAGTATAAAAAGATTTATAGGTAAAGTTTGAAACAAATTTAGTTAATGATTGAAACTATTACCTATAAGATAAGTGATATATAGCAGATTTATAGGTAAAATAAGTGCTTTTTTTGACAGATTTTTGGATATTTTACCTATAAGATTTGATACATACCCCGTACTTATAGGTAAATTACGAATTATATCAGACAGATTATTGATTATTTTACCTATAAATCGAGTGATGTTTTGCAGTCTTATAGGTAAATCAAGGATATTGTCATGCTGTCAGATGGTTTGCCCTGTTTACGGTGTGAAATGTATAAGTATTTTCACTTACACCCTACTGCGATAAGCAGAAGTTTAGGGGATTAAAATGTATTTTATTTAGAACATGATAAAAAGTTATTGACGATTAATCATCTTATGATATATTTTTTAATTGGGAAGAATTTTTTATTATTACGGAGGATATTTAAGTATTATATGGACATTTTCAGTATTCTTGAGTTGATTGGCGGACTTTCTTTGTTTCTCTATGGTATGACTACCATGGGGGATGGTCTTAAAAAGGCTTCCGGCGGGAAGCTTGAAATTATCCTTGAAAAATTTACAGCCAATAAGTTTATGGCGGTTATTCTTGGAATGGTAGTTACTGCAATTATGCAGTCTTCATCAGCTACAACGGTAATGGTAGTCGGTTTTGTTAATTCCGGCATTATGGCACTTTCAAATGCTGTCGGAGTTATACTTGGTGCTTCCATAGGTGCGACTATTACACCTTGGTTATTAAGCTTGTCCAGTATCGAAGGAACAGGAACTATACTTAAGCTTTTGAAACCGACGGTATTTGCACCTGTCATTTCTATCATAGGTGTAGCAATACTTATGTTTGGTAAAAAGGAAAAAAATAAAAATGTAGCACAGGTTATGATAGGCTTTTCCGTAATCATGTTTGGTATGAGCATGATGTCGGGGGCAGCGGCTCCTTTATCGGAGGTACCACAGTTTAAGCAGCTTATGTCAATGTTTTCAAATCCTATTCTTGGACTTTTGGTGGGATTTATGCTTACGGCAGTTATTCAATCCTCATCGGCTACCATCGGTATCCTTATATCTCTTTGTGCAACCGGTATGATTACTTATGCGACAGCTATTCCTATAGTACTTGGCGCCAATATAGGAACTTGTGCAACAGCTATGCTTTCAAGTATAGGTGCAGGCAAAAATGCAAGACGTTCGGCATTAATCCACCTTTACTATAATATAATTAAATCAGTTACATTTATGATAATATTTTATAGTATAAACAGCTTTGCGGAATTTGAGCTTTTAAATAAAACAGCACATGGTACGGGAGTTGCATTATTTGACACAACCTTAAGTATTGTTGCGGTTTTCCTGTTTTTCCCGATTTCAGGCTTGTTGGAAAAGCTTGCTTATCTTACGATTCCGAGAACCGAGGATGAGAACAGGGATGATGACATGAAAAAGCATATTTCCAAGATGCTTGACGAGAGATTTTTAAATACACCTGAATTTGCCCTAAGCCAGTGCAAAACAGCATGTATTGAGATGTCACGATATGCAAAGGAAGGATTATTTGAAGCAATAGATATGATAGGCTCATATGATGAAGCTGTTGCTGAAAAGGTGTTACACTATGAGGATTTAGTAGACCATTACGAGGACGTGCTTGATAATTACTTTGTAAAGCTTTCAACTGCGCATCTTTCACCGAAATCCTCACAGCAGCTTGCCGTGCTTATGCATAGCATATCCGATATAGAAAGAATATCTGACCATGCAATTAATATTTCGGATTCTGCAAAAGAAATGAGCGAAAAGGAGCTTTCATTTTCCAATAAGGGAGTAGAGGAGTTTGTGGTATTTACGCAGGCGGTTAAGGATATAGTCAATATGACCTTCCAGATTTTTGAGGATGAGAATATGAGCTATGCACTTAACGTTGAGCCTTTGGAGGAACTTATAGATGATTTGTCTGTTGAGGTTCGTAAAAGACATATGAAGAGACTTCGTAAAGGTAAATGTTCAGTCGAGATGGGCTTTGTGCTTGCTGATCTTATAACCAATTACGAGCGTATATCAGACCATTGTTCCAATATCGCTCTTAATGTGCTTCAGACAGATGAGGAAGGCTATGACATACATGAATTTCAGGAAAATCTCAATGCTGAAAATGAGGACTTCTATAAGAAAATTGACGAGCTTAAGGATAAATATAAGCTGCCGGTTATTGTAAAGAAGACGGAGGAGGCAAATAAGGCAGAAGAAGAAATGAAAGCAGGAGATGTAAAAAAAACAGAGGAAAGCAATGCTTCTGCAGAAGTTGATTTAACCGGTAAAGACAGTAAAAAGCAGGCCGGCAAGGATAATAAGAAGTTAGCTGATAAGACTGATAAAGACAGTAAAAAGCAAGCTGATAAGGCTGATAAGGAAAGAAAAAAGAAAGAAGAAAAGGCTGAAAAAGAGAAAGAAAAAGCAGAAAAGAAGAGCAAGGCTGAAAAGAAAGAAAAGGTTGAAAAGAAGATTAGGGATACGGAAAGTAAAAAAGAGAAGAATACAGAAAAAAAGG
>JAFUEG010000141.1 GCA_017464045.1 Lachnospiraceae bacterium | reverse complement strand
TTTATAAAGCGCTGGTTGATCTTAAGGAAAAGACAGGCAAGACGTTCGACCTTTCAAATGGCGTGCTGATACATGGTGGAGGTTGGAAAAAGCTTGTGTCTGAGGCTGTATCGGCTGCTGAATTTAAAGAAAGATTGGAAGCTGTCTGCGGACTACATGATATACATGATTATTATGGTATGGTTGAGCAAACCGGATGTATATATATGCAGTGTGAGGAAGGACACCTTCATGCAAGTGTTTTCTCTGACGTGATTATACGTGATGAGAAGACATTAAAGCCTTGTAAGGCACATGAAAAGGGAATTATTCAGGTAGTTTCCACAATCCCTGAGTCTTATCCCGGACATTCTCTTCTTACCGAGGATGAGGGCATGCTGCTTGGAGAGGATGACTGCCCTTGCGGTAGAAAAGGAAAGTATTTTAAGATTTTTGGAAGACTTAAAAATGCTGAGATAAGGGGGTGCAGTGATACTTATGCAGAACAGTTCAAATAGTGAAGTTAAATCAAAGTCTGTGCAGGAAAACGGACTTGAATCAGAGCAGGAAAAAACTCTTGCTTATATCAGGAAAAATGTGCGTTTCCTGGTTGGTGATATAAGTATACTCACATCAGGCGAGATTCCGGCGCTCACTCCGTTTTCAAAAGACGTAATTGAGTTCCTTGATACATTTGCAAAGAAACTTTTAAAGTATGGTGAGGCTAAGCTTTATCCGGATTTGATAACGCTTGGATTCTGGTGCAGAAAGGCATCAGTTTCTAAAATGAAGGAAGAGTTTGCAACGGACAAGCTAAGATTAGGTCGTGGTGTTGCATTTCATATAGCACCTTCAAATGTTGCGGTTAATTTTGCATACTCACTTATAGCATCTTTGCTTGCAGGCAATAGCAATATCGTACGTCTGCCATCTAAGGACTTTAGACAGATTGAGATAATTGCTGAAGTAATGAACGAGTGTATAAGAGAACTTCCTAAGATGAAGAATTATGTAACGCTCGTTAGATATGAGAGAGATAAAAAGATTAATGATGTCTTTTCGGCACTTTGTGATATAAGAATTATCTGGGGAGGAGACAATACAATTTCAACATTAAGACAGTCGCCGATAGGTTTTAGAACTAAGGAAATATGTTTTGCCGACAGATATTCTGTATGCGTGATTAATTCTGATGAATATGTAAAAAATGAAGAATATAAGAAAGTTGCAGAGGGCTTCTACAATGACACTTACTTAAGTGATCAAAATGCCTGCAACAGTCCTAAGCTTATTGTGTGGATGGGTAGTGATGTTGAAAAGGCAAAGGAGCTCTTCTGGAGTGAGTTGTATAAGGTAGTTTCGGTTAGATATGAATTAAGCGCCGTTCAGATTGTTGGAAAACTGGATACTGTACTTAATTTTTCCGGTCAGGCGGATGATGGTGTAAATCCTAAATACTCATGTTATGATGAAGAAAATAAAATCATGCGTGTCGAGATAGATGCGGTTGATAAAAATATGATGGAGCTTCGCCAAAACAGTGGTCTCTTCTTTGAGATTACTACTGATGATTTAAGTGATATCAGCGCTATTTGTACAAATAAGCTTCAGACTATGGGCGTATATGGTGTGGATAAGGCTGTTATCGAAGATTTTGTTTTGAAATGTACACCAAGGGGTATTGACAGAGTTGTGCCTATAGGAAAGACACTCGACTTTTCCTTGATATGGGATGGATATAATCTTGTAGATGAGATGAGCAGAGAAGTAAGTGTATTGATATGATTATAATATGATAGATTTTAAATGATATCGGGATTATAAAAGCACTCATTTTGGAGTGCTTTTTCTTTATAAAAAATAAAACAGTTTTAAAAATCAATAGGCAATTATTGACAATAATTAAATAAAAATGTATACTAAAACGGTAGAACCTCTATACAAAATATAGAGGTTCTATAATAAAATAAACAGGAGGAAATTAAAATGAGAAAAATCAAGAAAAAAGCATTAGTAATTTTAACTGTTGTTGGGTTACTTACAGGAAGCATGTCTGTATTGGCGGTATCCGATGATTCAACTGATAGTCCTGAGGACCCTGTATACGAGATATCTGATGGAGAAGATGAAGGCGTTCTTTGTGATGATGGTTATATAGAGTATATAGAGTATCCAAGCGATGATGAACTTGTAGGTATGGAGATTAATATCGGTGAGATAGCTTATCCGGATAGCTCCGGTACAATAAATTCATGGTCTATATCAAGTGGTTCTTCAGGAACAAGTGGAACTTTTAAGGCATATAATGGAGGTACTATAGGCGTAGCTGTAACAGTCTCTCCTGCATCTAAAACGGTAAAGGTTGGTATAGTACAGCCGGATGGAACAAGAAGATATGTAAGAGGTTCAGCAGTTATAACTCATAATTTTGAGCTTACCCAGTCAGGTAATTATAAGGTGTATATAGAAAATATCAGTGATGTTACAATCACTGCTAGTGGTTCCTTTTTATATTAGAAATTTTAAAGGGCGGCATTCGCCGCCCTTTAGTTTTTGATCAAGATTGTTGATTGATGTTGATTATTTAATATATGGCAATTAGAATGATAAGTAATATATGAATTCTTACAAAAGAGGATATATAATGAATATTATATGTAATTTAGTTTTAATGATATTATCAGCCAGTATTACTGGAAGTATAATTATACTATTCTGGATTGTTTTGAAAAGATACTTTGGTAAATATTTGAGAACTGATTTTATATATTTTACTTTGAAATGTGCAATTATTAGCTACTTTATTCCCAGTATGGTAATAATTATGTATTTGAAAGAAAGGTATAATTGGGGCGGTAAGCATTATTATGCTTTTTATACAATTGTTATGAAGATAATTCTTTGTACGATTTTTGTTGTCTTTGTAGCAATGCTTTCAAGAGAAATCTTTAAATGGATTATAGGAAATATTAATATAAAGAAGTCTATTTTAATTAGAATTTCCGTAGACGAAGATGTTATGGAAATAGTCGAACAGTTAAAAAGAAAGCTGAAGATAAGAAGAAAATTTAAAGTTTATAGGGCGATAGGCATAGGTTCACCGTTTATATATGGATTCTTCAGACCCAGTATATACATAACTGCGGATAAATTATCTAAAGAAGATTTAGAGGTTACTCTTACACATGAGCTTTGTCATTATAAGCAAAGAGATAATTATTTTAAACCATTGGTAGGGATTATGTGCTGCATAAACTGGTTTAATCCTCTTGCGTGGTATATAAAGGAGCAATACAAGATATGGGCTGAAGGTGGATGTGATTATAAGTGTGTGACTATAGGTGGTTATGATACTGATGATTACTTTGATTGTCTTATCAGAACATCAAACACTATATTTGACAGCTTTGCGGGATTTATATCCATGTCCAGCAGTAAAAGTCAGATTTATGACAGGGCAGTTATAGCAGGAAATTATTCCGGCAGGAAGATAAAAAAGAGTGTTTTAGTTGGAATTGCTATATGTTCTTTATTTGTGTGCGGCATAACAATTTATGCTGTTACTGATTTAGCTGAAGATATATTTAATTTTGTATTTGTTGAATCCAGTGAACAGTTTGAAGATTACACTCAGTTATGTGAGGATGGTTATATAGAACATATTGAGAAAATAGCAGACGAATATTATAAGGAGGATTATTCTCAAATAATATACAATAAGGATAATAATGTAATTATAGAGAAAGACATACCTGTATCAGATGAAAAATACGTTTTAGCTGAGATTAAAGACTTAAAAGGAGAGGGTAATATTGGATTGACAATAACTTCAGATGATGATGACAGTAAATTAATCCTTGGTATAATTGAACCTGATGGAACCAGAAGATATATTGAAGGGATAAAATTGTTTGGTCATACCTTTGAAATATCAAAACCCGGTGATTATAAAGTTTATATAATTAATGAGAATGACAGAGAAATTTATGTTAAAATGTCGTTTTTATACTGGCAGGATGAGGAAGACTAAAATTTAATTATATGTTTAAACTAATTGACTAACGTTGTTGAAAAAAGAACTTAGCATGCTGATTGTTATTTATTGCATGCTGAGTTCTTTTTTGTTATAGTCATAGCCCGAAAAATGCATTAATAAATCTACAAATCGATGATTTTAGTAGACATAATTGCTGTTTGTTTACATAAAAATGACACAATTTGTTGCATTTTGAATTTTATATTGATTTTTGGTTTTTAATGTTTTATGCTTTTTCTTAAGCAGTAATAATCCATTATTTTTCTATTGGTCTGGATATGGTTATAAGACATGTAACTAATGGTAATGAAAATGAAAAGGATATGGTGATTAGAATGGGTGGAAATGTAATTGTAACGAAAGCTGATATAGCATATAACGCCGGTAAAAAAGAAGGACGTGAAGAAGGACGTCAAGAAAATGCTAAAATTATTGCCGAAAAAGATGAGGCAATTGCTTTATTAACAAGAAAGGTTGAAGAACTAACAAGACAGCTTGAAGAATGTAAGTAGAGATATAATTGTTATAGGGACGGGTTCTTATTAATACACTTTAAGGTAATAAGTATAGCATTAGCGATTGCTCTTTATGCGCTTATCCATAAAGTTTATTAATAAGAGCCCGTCCCTTTTAGTATATATGTTCATTTTAAAGCAGTTCCAAGATGGTATTGACAAGAAGGTCGTTTTGCTTTGGTTTCATAAAACAGAAACGGATGTATTTGTTGTCAAGTCCATGAAAGTTAGAACAGTTGCGTATGATAATTCCCTTGGTGCGGCAGTGCTCTTCAATATCCTGTGCGGTGAGGTCGTCCTTAAGAATTTTCACGAGCATAAAGTTTGCATATGGTTTAAAAAGCATTATATTTTTATTTGTGCTCATGGCAGAGTATATTAAACTTCGTTCTGTATGAATCTGTGAGCGTGATTCTTCAATGTATTTTTTGTCTTTAAACATAGCTGTACAGGCTGCTGCAGTAAGTGTTGAGATGTTGTTAGGCGCCTTCGTTACGGATATCATATCCATATGTGAAGGGTTGTTAATAATTGAGTATGCAAGTCGCAGTCCCGGTACGGCAAAGAATTTTGATACACTTCTTAAAATAGCCATGTTATCAAATTCTTTAACTAATGGTATGCTTGTAAGTTTTCCATAATCTTCTGTAAACTCGATGTACATTTCGTCTATTATAAGGAAAATCTCGAGTTCTTTTGTCACTTCTGCTATAAGCTCCATATCCATACGGCTTATAATCTGAGAGGTAGGATTGTTTGGATTGCCAAGTATAACCATGTCATAAGAGGAATCAAGCTTTGATACAAAATCTTTTACGTCCAGAACATAATCTTTTTCTTCATTAAGAGAGTAGTAAGTAACTTCACAGCCATATATTGAAAGTACCTTAGCATATTCGGTTGCAGTAGGTGCAAGAATGAGTGCTTTTTGCGGGATAATTAATGAGCAGTAAAGCCTGAGCATATCTGATAAACCATTCCCCAAAACAATATTATCCGCATCTGCGCCGGAATAAGCTGATATAGCCTTTTCAAGTTCTCCGTAATATTCTGACGGATATCTTATTATGCTGTTTAGGTTTTCATTTAGAGCTTTATTGACCGATTCCGGAATACCCATAGGATTTAGATTTGAATTGTATAAAACAGTATCAAGCTGCTCTATACGAAGCGGAATTTTAGACATTTGCAATCCCTCCATATTATTAAAAATAAATTATTTGTATAAATATTATTTTTTTGCTATAATGTACTTTGTGATATTAGCATTGTATGTTTAATTAATAGCTTTTAAGCATTATAACATATAGCTGATATTCAAGCAAATGTAAAAAGATTTAAATATTCGGAGAAACTAATGAAAGCTGTTGTAGAACATTACGCCAAGGGAGAATTTCAGATTGACAGACCTGAGGTTTCTATCTCTGAGGAGTATCTAAAACTTAATATAGAATCGGGAACAGTATATGAAGGTTCATTTAATGTAAAAAGTACAAATGACCATATTATTAAGGCTATGGTTTATGATAGCCGTTATACATTAAGATTTGATAACCATACTTTTATAAGCAGAAATTTTGATGTTTCGTATTCATTTGATGCTACCTGTCTTGAGGCGGGTAAAAATTACAAGGGTCATATAAGTATTATCTCTGATGGTGGAGAATTCAAGATACCTTATGATATCGATGTGGTTACTCCTTTTGTAAAGTATGGTGATGAAAAGATTGATGATTTATTTAAGTTTGCGAGTCTTGCAGAGAGCAACTGGGGTGAAGCAGCCAAGATTTTTGTAAGAGATGATTTCAAGAGAACCTTTATAAATAAGGAACCGATAGTTGAAAACATTTATGGAAGCCTTATGGCGAGTCTCTCTGTTAATCAGGCACTGGAGGAGTTCCTTGTTTATGTTCACAAAAAACGTGCACTTACACTTTCGGTTTCAAAAGCTAAGATAAATGTTGAAATGCCGACTGAACTTTCACGCATCTCAATTAATATAAGCAAAAACACATGGGGCTTTACCAACTCTACCGTTCGTTCGATGGATGATTTTTTGGTGCCTGCAAAGAAAAACATTACAAGTAATGATTTCTATGGTAATTTATTTGCTTTGGATGTACTTATATCTCCGGAAAATGTTCCGGAAGGTGTTTCATCCGGCAAGATTGTTATAGAAAATATTTATCAAAAGATAGAAGTAACCATAAATCTTATAAAACCACAGTCAAAGACTGTTGTATCGCCTAGAGCGGGTAATAAGAATCATATGGTTAATAACAATAAGGTAAGACTTGTAAAGACTTATCTTAATTATCGTATGGACAGGCTTTCTTTAAAGG
>JAFUEG010000140.1 GCA_017464045.1 Lachnospiraceae bacterium | reverse complement strand
TTTGCAATACTTATTGCATCTACAATTGCAATAAAGTCGTATTTATTTGTGAAAAAACTTCATATGAAAAATATTAAGACATCCTCTTATATATTGGATATATTATTTTTGATTTGGACAGTGATATTATGTTTTATCAGCAACGAAAAAGAACTGATGCCTATTTATGATAAAAAGCTCATTTGGGCATATATTTTTATTATGATTATTATAGATTTTACCTCTTTGTATGAATGGTTGTATTATAAAAATGTAGGCATAGACAGGAACCTGATTAAGGATACGATAGATAATTCCGTATCCGGAATACTTGTGCTGAAAAACAAGGACAAGATTATGTTTCAAAATATGGTTATGTATGAACTTATAGGAAAACTCGGAATAACAGATAACTATATAAAAAATATAAAGGCGGCTTCTTCAAACAGGATAGGCAAAGAGTATATGGCTTTGGTGGATGACAATGCGTGGCTATTTAATATAAGCAGAGACGGCCTTGAGGTTACTGCTACAGATATAAATGAGGAGTACGTGCTCAATCAAAAGCTTGAAAAGCAAAATGAGCTTATTAACCAAAACAACGAAGAGCTGGAGTGGACTATAGAAAACCTTGAGGAGCTTGAAAAAGAAGAGCAGACGCTAAAGGTAAAAAATAAATTCCATGACCTGCTGGGACAGAACCTTTCCGTACTTCAGGCATATCTCAATCAGGATATGAAATATATTGAGGATGAAAAGAGATTTGCAGAGATAAAGTTCATGATAAAGGGAATGTTTTCTGATTTCGAGGATAGTGAGGATTCAAAGGCTAATCTCGATAATCTGGTAAGAATAAACAATAATATCGGTATAAGCGTAAGGGTAGACGGAGAATTGCCTGCCGATAAAGAGAAGGCAAAGGTGTTCTTTGAGATAATAAGAGAGGCTGTTACCAATGCCGTAAGACATGCGGACAGCAATGTAATAGACATCAGGCTTGATAATAATGCCGATGGTACTTCAATGATTATAACCAATAACGGCTCAAAGCCTAAACCGATTATTTCCGAAAGTGAGGGTATAAGGGGTATGAGGAGAAAGGTAAAGAGTATAAACGGAACATTTTCTGTCACAACCGAACCGGAATTTATAATAAAAGTATCAGCTTAGATATAAAATTGGGATGATTTTGCTGTCATATTCAGGTACACGCATAGCACGTTGCCACTTAACGCTATGCTTAGCACCTGAATATGACAGCAAACTCATCCCATAAATTATTCTTCAAGATTAGGTACTATAAATCCGTTTGATATACAATGTATAGCGAGCTTGGTGAGGTTATCAAAGCCTGTCTTTTGATATATGGAGGAAATGTGGCTTTTTAAGGTACTTATGGATATACCGAGTTCCTCTGCCACAAGCTCTCTGTCAAGAAGCTTGCAATATGAGGTTAAAACCTCAAGCTCCTTATCCGAAAGCTGTGTAAGAATATTTTTTTTGGATGTAGGATTGACACTTATATTAGGATAAAGTGAATAGCCATCCATGGTATTTCTTAATGTGGATACAAGTGAGTCCTTGCCAATATTCTTATATACGAAGCTGTCTATATTGGCAGCCTTTGCGTCATCTATGAAATTAATGTCAAGCACGCCTGTCATGGCAATTACCTTAATCTTAGGATATTTTTCCTTTATCTTTTTTCCGTAGGCTATACCGCTTGAATTGTTTTCCGTACATATATCCATCAAAACCATATCGGGATTTAATTCATCACAGAGTGATACGGCATCCTTTGCATCGGAAGCTGTACCTATAACCTTAAAATCCTTTTCTCTTGAAAGGGTATCGCAAATCATATCCCTAAGCAAAATATGGTCATCTATAACTATTATGTTAATCATTATCTATGTCTCCTCATAATTTGAAGCTTGTGATAAAAAACTATGGATATTATATTATAAGTTTAATTTTTAAACAAGATAAATTGTCCAAGTTGGGTAAAATTAAGGATTAAAACTGACTGACTTGGTTAAAAAAAGGTGCTTAAAATGTCCAACACGGTCAAATGGGGGGCAAATGTCCGATTTGGTCAAAAATACCCCTTAAATTTGTCCGCCTGGGAGGATACAAAAAGAAAAAATAATGTGATAGAGTTTTTTAGGTAAACCGTTGTTTATATTTTTATTACATTATGTAAGAGAGGTAGAAGATTATGAGAAAAAAGATTTTGACACTTACACTTGCTATGGCAATGTGTCTTGTAGGACTTACAGCTTGCGGAAAGGATGAGTCAAGCGATGACAAGACAACTGCTGCTGCAAATGATGTAACAGAGGAAGTAACTACAGAAGCTGCAACAGAAGAAGTGACAGAGGCTGCACCGGCAGGACAGGAAATAACTTATGCTGCTGATATTTATGGAAAACAATTTAATATAACTATTGTTGTTCCAGAAGGCTCAAATTATGAATTTACAGATACAAAGCCGTTTGATAATACTAATATTGATGGCGGTTTATATTTAAAGAGTGATAAGGTTGTAGCTGCAATCAATACTGATTCTTATTCAAGATATGGTGATTCGACAAGTACAACATTTGCTGATTTTTCAACTTACATGAAGAGCGGTTCAAGACCTATTGTTGGTGATACAGTTATAGGCGGTAAAGAAGCATTACAGCTTGAATATAAGTGGGGTGATGGTTCCGGAGATCTTCACGGTTATAGATACTTTATAGATGCAAGTGATGTACTCGGAGAGGGAAAGATGGTTGAAATTAGCTTTTTCCCAGCAGATCTTTCTGTAGAAAATGTTGAATCGACTTTCTCTGATACAGAAGTACAGGATGTAATCAGTTCTATAACATTTAGCAATTAGACATTTCGTTAGTTCAATAAAATCCTCTGTGATTTTCACAGGGGATTTTATAATAAATATGAAAAGGGGTGTTACTATGGCACATACATGTGCAATATGCGGTGCAGAGATTAATGTTATTCAATCTCAAAAATTAACAGACGGAAATTACATTTGCAGAAAGAACTGTCAGAAGAAGGGAATGAAAAAGTATTTTAGCTTTATGCATTTAACACTTGATGATGTAAATGCTCACATCGCCCAGGTGGAAAAGGGAACAAAGATATTTAACGATTTATTTGTACCTCGTTTAAAGGCGAGCAAAAAGCAGCGTCCTGTACAGTTTGGCGGCAGCATTTATGTATTGGAGAATCTGGGACTTATAGCTTTGGCAGAGGCTTCATACAAGTTCTTTGTATTTGGCAAATATTATCCACAGGCTTGTGTTTACAGACTTGGAGATTTGCTTAGCTATACTGAAGAAAAGATTGATAAGCTTCCGGATGGTACATCTGCTAATCAAAGCGAGAAGTATATACATTTTGCATTTAAGGATACGATGGGACTTTCTGATTTTTATTATGCTTTTAACACACCAAAGAAGCTTGCTGATTATTTCAATCGTCTGTATGGAATTCAGAAGACTCTTGGCAATATCGGTAATACCTGGAAGAACCAGATCAATGCCGCAAAGGAGATGGCTGCCGGAGTTAAGGCAGTAAAGAATGGTGCAGAGGATGCCGAGGATAAGGCTGCAGAGGCAGTTAACAGCTTGGACGTTGCTATATATGGTGACAGAACAGAGCTTAACAGAAGGGCTGCGGTTGCACTTGAGCCTTATGGTGGACTGTAAAATAAATTATTTATTAGCTTAAACATAAATTTAAGGGGCTTTTATGGGTGCCCCAGAACAAGAGGCATTTTGTATATACAAAATGTCTCTTGTTCTTTTTATCATGAATTAAATACTATTATCATTGTGAAGTTTCTTAAAAAAGTAAAAATAGGTCTGTATAAAAAATCGTTGGTTTGCTATAATATAATAAAGTTTGTTTGTAGTTTTTTAGTCAGGACTTATTATTTCAAAGTTATGGAGGTGTCTCATGGCAGAGCATCAGACAATAGAATGGAAACAGTCATGGAGAAAAGAATACCTTAAATGGATTTGTGGGTATGCTAATGCACAGGGTGGAACTTTATACATAGGCAAAGATGATGATGGAAATGTTGTCGGTGTCGAGGACAGCAAGAAACTATTGGAGGATATTCCAAATGGCATAACGTCTGGTATGGGCATTATTGCTGATGTAAATCTTCATACAGAAAATGGTCTTGATTATATTGAAATCGTTGTTGACAAATATCCATCACTTATCAGCTATCACGGAAAGTATTATTATCGTTCGGGTAGCACTATGCATGAGATTACGGGAGCAGAACTTGACAGAAAACTACTGATGTCACAGGGGAAAACTTGGGATGGTATACCGATTCCCAAATTAAAGGTTGAAGATTTAAGTCAGGAAGCAATTAAGTATTTTAAGGAAAAGGCAGTTATAAAGGGAAGACTTTCAAAAGAAGATGTAGCTGTGTCGGACGATATTTTGATGGATAATCTTCATCTTGTTGACGAAAATGGTTATTTGGTAAGAGCTGCCATGCTTGCTTTTTATCCTGATCCGGAAAAATGGGTAGCAGGTTCGTACATTAAAATTGGATTTTTCGGAGAATCCGATTCTGATCTGAAATATCAAGATGAGATACATGGACCGTTAATCTTGCAGGTGGACAGAGCTGTGGATTTGGTTTATACAAAATATCTTAAGGCATATATTTCTTATGAGGGGATTTTCAGGAAAGAGCAGTTTATGTTCCATCGAGATGGATTTAGAGAGATTTTATTGAATGCATGTGTCCATAAGAATTTCAGTGGCTGTACACCAATCCAGATTAGTGTATATAATGACAAAATTTATATATGGAATGACGGTATAATGCCTTTAAAACTACAGACGGCGGAACAACTTTTTAAAAAGCATTCTTCAAAGCCTTTTAATCCAAAACTTGCAAACATTTTCTTTTTGAGTGGAATGATTGAGGCATGGGGACGAGGCTTTGACAAAATAAAGGTAGCGTGTAATGAATATAAAGGTGAATTGCCCGAATACGACATTAGTGAAGATGGAATTATGGTTTATTGTAAGGCTTGCGATGCTTATATTTCGTTGATGAAAAAGGATACTCAAGGTATGTGGAGTGCCGGAGAGATTGAAGCAGAAGATATGAAAAGCAGGATTCTTGATTTTTGCAAAATCCCACGCTCTCCTAAAGAGATTATGGACTTTACAGGTATTAAGAGTAAATCAACATTGAAACGAAAATATATGGACGTTTTGATGACGGAGGGCAAGTTAAAACAGACGTTGCCGGATAAACCTACAAGTAGAAACCAAAAATATTTTTCAGTTTAACTATACCAAATAACTATGTCAGATTGGTATAGTTAATGGTATAGTTGTGGTATAGTTAATATCAACTGATGGATCTAAAAAACATAGAATATAAGGACTTTTGACGTCTTGATATAGTTGACTGTGACAGTTATGATATAGTTGTGACATAGTTAATTGGTATAGTTATTAAAATAAATATAATATATAATAAAAGCGAGGAGCATAAATACCATTGTATTAATACTATTTCAATCGTATGTATGAAATTCAGAAGATATGGTGACAGAACAGAGCTTAACAGAAGGGCTGCGGTTGCACTTGAGCCTTATGGTGAACTGTAATATTTAAAATCATATAATATTTTAAAAAGCCTTGAAAAGTATGTGTTTGGAGTTTTGGCATATATCTTTTCGAGGTTTTTTGTTTACATAATTATCAATGGTTTACATAAAAATGACACAATTTGTTGCATTTTTGATTTTGTATTGAATTTATATTTAAATCTGCTATTCTATATAAAATGTTTCTAAAACTGCTTAATACATCATCATTTTTCGCTATTCAACTATATTTCAGGTAAATTAGGTTAAAAAATAACAAATTTGTTATTGACGATTTTATAACAAATTTGCTATTATCTATGAAAGAAGGAATATATATGTATAATATAGAGTTTTATGAAGATAAACATGGTTATAGTGATGTAAAAGTTTTCATAAAAGAATTAAGAGATAAATCGTTAAATAATAAAGATGCAAGAATTAATTTTAATAAGATTGTCGCTTACATTGACATTTTAGAAGAAATGGGAACAAGAGTTGGGGAACCTGTTACAAAAGCATCTTGATGGAGAAATATGGGAATTAAGACCGTTATCTAATCGGATCCTATATGCAAATTTATCGGATAATACTTTTGTTTTATTACATCATTTTATAAAAAAATCTAAAAAGACACCAAAGCAAGAAATAAAAAAAGCATTCAGTGAATTGGCTGAATTTAAAAAGTTAAAAGGAGTGATATAAAATGACTACATGGGATGAATTCAGAAAAAAATTAAATATTACTGAAGATGAGGAAAAAATAATATCAATTGAAAAAGAATTGATTAGAACAATGGTTGAAATCAGAGAAGAACAAGGCTTATCTCAAGCGGAGCTAGCAAAAAAATGTAATGTAAAACAGCCGGTTATAGCACGTATGGAAAAATCGGTTCATTCACCACAGATAAACAGTTTGCTTAAAATTCTTGCACAATTAGGTTATACTTTGCAGATAGTTCCATTGAAAGATAAATAAAACATAAAAAAAGGACGGTTTGACCGTCCTTTTTTTATTGTTCATCTGTCCTTTTCAGTCACTAAAATGTCCAACTTGGTCAAAAAAAGGGGTCGAATTTGCCTTACTTGGTTAAAAATCACCCCTTAATTTGTCCGACTTGGAGGATAAAAAAATTTTTTTGTTTGTGTTAACATATACATTTGAAAGGAAGTAAACCTAAGTAAATCATAGATGTCATACATGGTTTTGTTATAATCGTTGTGGCATAAGAAAATGGAGGAAATTATTATGAAAAGATTTTCTAAAAAACTTTCACTTTTACTTTGTGTAGTCATGCTTGCAGCAGCACTTTGCGGATGTGGTAAAGATAGCGATGGTGGTTCAAAGGATGCTATTGCAGGAACATGGAAGCAGACAGATGAAATTAACGGAGACTGGACATGGACCTTTGATGGTAAGGGTAAGTGTACACTTAAGGGAGATACTACCGGCTTTAGCAGTAACGGAACCTATACTCTTGACGAGGCTGGCGGAAAGGTAACTGTTGATCTTGAAAGCTGGATGGATAAGAAGGAGTATAGCTATACTCTTAACGGTAACAATCTTGATCTTGAGGAAACTTATTCAAGCTATCACCTTATTAAACAGTAAAAGGTTAAGATATACGATTGTTAATTTTAAGGAAAAGGCTCCGCATAGTTTATGATTATACGGAGCCTTCAATTTGAAAGAAAGGAATAAAAAAATGAAA
>JAFUEG010000139.1 GCA_017464045.1 Lachnospiraceae bacterium | reverse complement strand
ACAGACGTTGACGGAGTATATACAGCAGATCCGCGTAAGGTTCCGACAGCAAGAAAGCTGGATGTGGTAACCTATGATGAGATGCTCGAGCTTGCAACACTCGGTGCAGGCGTGCTTCACAATCGTTCAGTAGAATTAGCAAAGAAATTCGGCGTACAGCTTGTAGTACGTTCAAGTTTAAATACTACAGAGGGAACAGTGGTTATGGAGGGTTCTAAGATGGAAAAGATGCTTGGTAGCGGAGGAGCAGGAGATTGTGATACAACAAGAATTGATATTATAGGATTAAAGGATGAGCCGGGTGTTGCATTTAAATTATTTAACAGCCTTGCAAAACACAATATAAATATAGATATGATACTTCAGTCTGTAGGAAGACACGGAACAAAGGATATAAGCTTTACAACCAATGAGGATAGTGCTGATGAGGCAGCTAAGATAATAAGCGAGAACTTCAGCGAGTATGAGAGCCTTGATGTAAACAAAGAGGTTGCTAAGGTTTCTATCGTTGGTGCAGGTATGCAGACCAATGCCGGAGTTGCCGCTAAGATGTTTGAGGCACTCTATGATGAAAATATCAACATCAGAATGATTTCAACTTCAGAGATAAGAGTAACAGTCCTTATCAATGAAAAGAATCTTGAAAGAGCTATGAATGCAATCCATGAGAAATTCAATCTTGGAGATAACTAAATCGGTTATTTGTGAATACAGTTGTGCATAGCGTACAACTGTATTTGCTTATATATGTGATTATTATGAAGGTTTAAAGCTTTTATGCAATGAGAAGGAGCCGGTATGAAAAGAGACGATTATATTACATGGGATCAATATTTTATGGGAATTGCCATAATGTCAGCGGAGCGAAGCAAAGACCCGGGCACTCAGGTTGGAGCGTGCATAGTCGGCAGCGATAACAGAATTTTGTCTATGGGCTATAATGGAATGCCGGCAGGCTGCGATGATGATGATATGCCTTGGAACAGAGAGGGAGCAGCACTTGAAAGCAAATACATTTATGTTTGTCATGCAGAGTTAAATGCAATACTTAATTATCGCGGTTCGGGCAATCTCAAAGGAGCGAGATGCTATACTACGCTTTTTCCGTGCAATGAATGTGCAAAGGCTATTATCCAGTCAGGCATAACAGAGGTTATATATCTTTCGGACAAATATCAGGATACGGATAGTACCATAGCGGCAAAAAAGATGTTTGGTATGGCGGGAGTTTCTTACAGGGCTTATGAAAATAAGCATAAGAAGATAGAACTTGAGCTGTGAGGAATGAATTAATAAAACATAAGATTATTATGAACACGAAGTTAAAGATGGATAAATTAGATTTGGTTGGATGCTTAGAAAATCTTTTATGAGAGGATAACATGACGGACATTAATAAAAAGTCAGTTAATATGACATTTAAGGCTTTATACAGCTATGTATTAAATACAAATTACAGAAATATCATGGGAGTTTTGGGACTTTTTTTGAGTCTCGGTTCTATTGTGATTCTTGTGCTTGGATGGGACAAGCTTTCGATAATCAATAAGGTGATATTTTTAATTGTGGCGCTTGCATTTACTGTGTTAAATCCGCTTTCACTTGCACTGAAAACAAAAAAACAGTTAAAAACCAGTCCGTCCTACAAGACACCGCTTGATTATACCTTCGGAAGTGAAGGCATAACCATAAGTCAGGGAGAGTTTAGTCAGGATGTAAAATGGAGTGATATCACAAGAATCATGCTTACCAAAAGTATGATTGCCATATATACAGGACCGATGTCTGCATTTGTAATTCCTACCTCAGAGCTTGGCAAGGATAAGGGAAGGATTCTTTCTACTGCGGTTCAGTTCACAGCAGAATACAGGCCGCGTCTAAGCAGTAACTTAAAAATCTACCAGACCGGCAAGGGGATATGATATGGATAGCTATAAAAGAGAGGATACATTTGATATAGGTGTAAGGTTGGCGGAGGCTTCCAAGCCGGGAGAGGTTTACTGCCTGTACGGTGATTTGGGTACCGGCAAGACGGTTCTTTCGCAGGGCTTTGGAAAGGGACTTGGCATAGAAGAGCCTATAAGCAGCCCGACATTTACGATACTTAAGGAGTATCATGAGGGCAGACTTCCGTTTTACCATTTTGATGTTTACAGGATAGGTGATCCGGATGAGATGGACGAGATAGGATACTATGATAAGATAGATGGTGATGGTGTATGCTTTATAGAATGGGCCGAGCTTATAGAGGACATTTTGCCGCCGCATTATAAAAAGGTGACCATCACAAAAGATGTTGAAAAGGGTTTCGACTATAGAAATATTACGATAGAGGATATATAATATAAATATAATGCAACATAAGGTGGGTTTGACAGATAGGTCAGGCACTCTGTTGCACTTTGATAAAGGAAATGAATTGATATGAAGATTTTGGGTTTTGACAGCTCGGGTATGGTGGCAAGTGTAGCTATCGCTTGTGATGATATACTTGTTGCGGAGTACTCGGTAAATTATAAAAAGACACATTCGCAGACTCTTCTTCCGATGTTTGATGCAGTGGTTAGCATGACGGAGCTTGATTTGGACAGTGTTGACGGGATCGCTGTTGCAGCAGGACCGGGCTCATTTACGGGACTTAGGATAGGGATGTCGACGGTTAAAGGACTTGGACTTGCACTTGACAAGCCTGTAGTTGCAGTACCTACCTGCCATGCACTTGCGTATAATCTGTGGGGCAGCGACAAGCTTATATGTCCGATACTTGATGCGAGAAGAAGTCAGGTCTATACGGCGTTATATGAATTTAAGGATGAGGAAATGATTACTCTTAAGGAACAGGATGCCATGGATATCAATGACTTGATTGATATCATAAATGACATGGATAGGGATGTTATATTTGTAGGAGACGGAATTCCTGTTTTTAAAGAGCGTATAGAAGAAAAAATAAAAAACAAAGCTTACTTTGCACCGGCACATTTAAACAGACAGAGAGCGGGAAGTGTCGCAGCGCTTGGCATGATTTATATGAAAGAAGGAAAGGCGGAAAGCGCCGATGATGTAAAACCGGTTTATCTTAGAAAGTCTCAGGCAGAACGTGAACGAGAGGAGAAAGATGGACGTAGATAGTTTGATTGAAAATATTGCTGATATAGAAAGCAGGACATTTTCAGATGCATGGTCCTCCGAAAGCATAACGGATTCTATAGAACAGGATTACAATGTTTTATTTGCGGCATTTTGGCTTGACGGAGATATCAGGATAAAGGTTATTATGGGCGGACCGGATTACGACAAGGTCAATGATACACATATTGCTATCGATAAGGATAATTATGTGGATGAAGAGGATTATATATTTGCCGGTTATCTTATGGCAAATGTAATTATAGACGAGTCAGAACTCTTAAGAATTGCGGTGTCACAGGAGATGCAGCGAAAGGGCATCGGAAGGGCGCTTATGAAGGAGTATTTTGATTATATAAGTCCAAGCTGTGTGAGAAGTATCCTTGAGGTCAGACAGAGTAACATAAAGGCAAGAAGACTTTATGAGGCGCTTGGGTACGATAATATTTCGGTCAGAAAAGAGTATTATAATTCACCGGTTGAGGACGCGATAATATATGAGTGTAAATTGTCGGATGCTGATTAGATGATTTATGAGTGCAAATTATTTTGATGTAAAAAGGATTGTAATTATATAATTATTAAATGGGAATTTAGTGATTTAAATTTGAAAGATTTTGATAGTTTAATTATGAGGTGAGACATGCTGGATATATGCTTGCTTGGAACAGGTGGTATGATGCCGCTTCCATACAGATATCTTACATCACTTATGGTGAGGTATAACGGAAGCAGCATACTTATAGACTGTGGCGAAGGAACACAAAATTCAATAAGGATAAAAGGCTTAAGCTTTAAACCGATAGATGTTATATGTATAACACATTTTCATGCTGATCATATAAGCGGACTTCCGGGACTGCTTTTAACTATGGGTAACGCCGAAAGAACCAAGCCGCTTACCATGATAGGGCCAAAGGGACTTGAAAAGGTGGTTAATTCTCTCAGAATTATCGCACCGGAGCTTCCGTTTGATATAAAATTTATAGAGCTTGAAAAGGAAAGCGAAATCATAGAAATGTGTGGTCTTAAGATAGAAGCCTTTAAGGTAAATCACAGAGTGACCTGCTATGGCTACAGTATACTGCTTGACAGAGCCGGTAAGTTTGACGTTGAAAAGGCAAAGGCTTTGGGACTTCCGGTTAATTACTGGAGTGTGCTTCAAAAGGGAGAGACCGTAACCTACGAGGGAAAAGAATATACGAGTGATATGGTTATGGGTGAGGCGAGAAAGGGTCTTAAGTGTACTTATTGTACAGACACAAGACCGATACCGTCTATCGCAGAATTTGCCAAGGGTGCTGATTTATTTATATGCGAGGGTATGTATGGTGAGGATGATAAGCTTGCCAATGCAAAGGAGCACAAGCATATGACTATGCGTGAGGCTGCTAATCTTGCCAAGATGGCAGACGTAAAGGAAATGTGGCTTACGCATTATAGTCCGGCTACTAACAGACCTGCAGAATTTGAGGATATGGTTAAAGACATTTTCCCAAGAGCGGTTATGGGAAAGGACAGAATGGAGAAGGAACTTAAGTTTGAGGATTAAAACATTTGATGATAAAAATAGGTTTAGGTGATTTTGCGTAAAAGCTTTTGGGTGTTGATTAAGGGTTTGAATTTCTGATGGATAAGGAGGCTTTGTATGAAAAAGAAAAAAGGTTCTCTTGAAACAGTAAAATTTATAGTAGTTGCTATCTTTCTTGTGGCAGTTGTTTTGATATATTTTAATCATCTGGGCAACAGGTCATCCAAAAGAAAGGAAGAAGCAACCAAGACAGAAACAGATGAGCTTGAAACCTATGACTTCATAAGTAATTATCCAAAGACTCCCCGTGATGTAGTAAAAATGCATTGCAGATTTTTCAAGCTTATGTATGGGGATGGAGTTTCGGATGATGATCTGGTAATTTTAAATCAGCAGGTAAGGAACCTGTATTCACAGGAGATACTTGCGTTTAATACTGAAAATGATAATCTTGTCAACCTAAAGAAAAATATAACCAAGATGAAAGAGGAAGGCTTTAACTATAAGGTCTATGAGCTTCCGGAGGCAAGTCAGGTGAAGTATTATAAACGGGACGGCAGAGAGATGGCGGCACTTGAGGTGACTCTTACACTTGATACCTCAGAATCAAAGTCCTATATGTATGTGGTCTATGTTTTGATTAAGGAAAATGATGATTGGAAGATATACGCCTGGGGCGCACCGGATATGAGTAGTACGGATTAGAGAGGGATAAGCGCAAGATATGAGTAATACAAATCAGCGCGGGATAAGCACAAGATATGAGTAATACAAATAAGCGAAAGATAAGTGTGTAATATGAACATACTGTCCAATATTTACATATAAAGAATAATGGTTGAAAGGCACGGAAAATGAGCATAAATATACTTGCTATAGAATCCTCCTGCGATGAAACTGCGGCAGCAGTTGTGGAGGATGGAAGAAAGGTAAAATCAAATATAATATATTCACAGATAGAACTTCACAAATTATACGGTGGAGTGGTTCCTGAAATTGCTTCCAGAAAACATGTTGAAAAAGTAAATCAGGTAATAAGAGCTGCCATAAAGGAAGCGGGCGTTAGCTGGGATGATATAGATGCAGTAGCAGTAACCTATGGCCCCGGTCTTGTCGGGGCTCTTTTAGTTGGAGTAAGTGCTGCAAAGGCAATTGCTTATACCAAGAAAAAACCTTTGGTGGGAGTGCATCATATAGAGGGACACATAGCAGCAAACTATATTGAAAATCCCGACCTGAAACCACATTATATGTGTATGGTTGCATTAGGCGGACATTCCCATCTTGTGCACGTGCTTGATTACAACAAATATGAGATAGTCGGAAGAACCAGAGATGATGCGGCAGGCGAAGCCTTTGACAAGGTTGCCCGTGCAATCGGTCTTGGTTATCCGGGCGGACCAAAGATAGACAAGCTTTCCAAGGAAGGCAATCCTCATGCGATAGAATTCCCGAGGGCACATATGGAAGATTCGTATGACTTTTAATTTAGCGGCCTTAAGTCAGCAGTACTTAACTATCTGAACGGTTGTCAGATGAAGGGCATAGAGGTAAATAATGCAGATGTGGCAGCCTCTTTCCAAAAGGCTGTTATAGATGTACTGGTGGATAATTCAATTAACGCAGCTAAAGCGTATGGCTGTAAAAGTGTAGCCCTGGCAGGAGGAGTAGCTTCCAATTCATCCTTAAGAGAGGCTATGAGAAAAGCCTGTGAGGAAAACGGATTTGCATTTT
>JAFUEG010000138.1 GCA_017464045.1 Lachnospiraceae bacterium | reverse complement strand
AGCTTGCTAAATATATAATTAAGCAGAAGAACTATTATTTGAACAACAAAAAGTTTGGCAATCCATTCCCTGATCCTGAAACTGTCACATAGAATTACCAAACCAAGCACTTCGACAGCCATAGAAATAAGCCTTGCAACAAAAAATGCCACTGCCTCTCTTATGGCTTCAGAAAAATTTTTAGTTTTACTTCTGAATACGAATAATTTATTTATGAAATAAGCAAATATTATAGCCATAATTATGGCTATAATATTGCATATATTTCTATCAATATTTGTTAGTATTCTTAAAGAAAAGAATACTATCATATTAACAAATGTCGTTAATCCTCCCGCAAAAATATATCTTACCTTGTCATTTGAAAATAGTTTTTTTAATAAACCTAACATTTCCCTTACTTACTCCGGTTTCTTACTGGAATGCTCCCATAAGATATATAAGTGGTGAATTCCAGTATATAGTTATCTCATTACATGAATAGCTCTGTTCATTATCAACATAAGCCAATGCTGCAGCATATCCATAAAGCACAGCCTTTGCATACGGATCCTCAAGGGCATTGTCCGGTCCTCCAACAAGCATACCCGGCATAGTTTCACCAAGCACTTGTGAACGTCTGTGAAGTGTATGTTCAGGTGATAAATCTCCATAGCCTGTTACATAGCAATATCCTGTTCCATTTACACCAAAAATATAATCTCTATGTCTCTGTGCATACTCTGCATAATCCACGTTAGGTGAGATTCGATTAGCCATGAGAAAAAGCATTCCGTTATTAGCAATACTCATATTGCTTCCCCATGGATAGGAATTAAGTCCCATGAAAAATGGTGCCTTCTTACATCTTTCAAGTAATGTATCTGCCCCATTTATTATAACTGTTTTTGCTGATTCCTTTACACTTTCATCAACATCATTTGCATTAGCAAGGTCATAAAGCGCATATCCTCCTATGTCGGCCCAACCGAGTCCCTTACTAGGCTTGTCAGCTACCATCTCTTTTACAACGGAGAGATATTTATCATCCTTTGTCGCCAAATACAGTTCAGCTGCAGCCCACATTTTTTCATCAGCAATCGTTCCATCCGGATATTCGCCTGTAACTATTTCTTCCGGATTTTTATAACCCTTCATATCTTCATTTGCCTCAAGAAAAGCATATGCATTTTTTGCAGCTTCAAGGCATTTATCTGCAAAATCTTTATCGTATTCTGCATATAATACAGATGCCTTTGCCATAACTGCCGCAAAATCACCTGTAGCTGCATATGATATCGGTGCAAGCACAAGCTGATCAGTCTCATCAACAGCAAGAACGGTTTCAGGGAATACCAGTGCTGTTACCTTGTGATATACTCCGCCGGACTCCTGATCCTGCATCTTAAGCATCCAATCAAGCTCATATTTTGCTTCATCAAGTAAATCAGGTATTCCGTTTCCACTCTCAGGAATGCCTATATCATCCGCTGATATATTGAAATCTTCATATGTAAGAAATAAATCCTGAACCGTCTTAGCTCCCGGAACAACATATCTTCCATAATCACCTGCATCATGCCAACCACCTGATACATCAACTGTTGAACTTGATGTCGAACCATAAACAATCGCATTTTCGGTATGACATGCCGCGTGAGCAAAGTCACCCGCAATGTCCTCTGAAATCTCACATCCGCATCTTTGCTTATAAAGCATAAGTATTACATCCTTGAAAATATCATCATATAAATCATATCCTATCTCAAAATCATATGATTCTCCCGATGGACTGGAAACTATTTTATATTTACCTGAATATTTAAAATCCGAAAAATCCCCCAATCTCACACCACTTTCAACTGAGGTATCATATAACTTATCACCGTACTCACCAATGTAAACGGTATCTCCGGTTTCTGCATCAACAATCTTAAATTTTTCATCTTCCTTTGATGTTACAACAACAGTTTTATAATCATCAGGCGCATATCCAATCTGATTAACCTTTACCTGTATAGGCGTAGGAGCTCCTTCAATCTTTTCGGCATTTGAACTATCCGTTACAAAAAGAGAAAAATTATCAAAATATATTTTGTGGGCACCAACGTCCCCGCCATTTTCCTCAAATGCGCCCATATTAATTGCAAATCTTGGTGCCGGATCTGACTCTTCATTCATTGTAAACTGATAATCTATAGATTGTACCTCAGATGTAAGCGCTACCTTTTCCGATGCATATGCATGATAATCGCCTCCATTTACCTGAATTCTCCACTCTAAATTACAAGGAATATCAGAATGTACATCAAATGATACTGTATAAACACAACCTCTGGCCATGGTAAAACCATCATAATAAAGCTGGCATCCATGTTCCACTGAACCGGTTCTGATAATATCAGCCACCAGCTCACCATCTTCAACATAAATGCTATATTCTCCACCATTTACATAAGTTGTGAAACCTGATGTATCTCCATCATCAAAATTGATACCAAGAACATCTGCTCCCTCGACTGTTGTGAATCTATTGTCCTCAACATATGGTTCCTCAGTTGTCGTCCAGTCCTCGTTATCTTCAATAACAGGAGCCGGACCCAAATCCTCTGTTACCCTTTCCGCATCTGTATTGGTTGCAGCGTTATCGTCTGATTTTTTTCCTCCACATCCATATGCAGAAAGCATAATTACCGCAGCCATTGAAACTGCCGCTATTTTTTTCATTTTCCTCATAAGACCTCTCCTTACCTAATAATAAAATATATTTTCTTAACTAATTATTTATATGGACAAAAATGTTTCCATGACAACTTAGTCTTATTTACAAATTTCAATAACATCTTTAAATGACATGCTTCCTCCAAAGATATCAAGTGCACTTCCAATTGTTACATCAAGCTTATCTTTTCCAAGCAGTTTAAGCTTTTTTAAATCATCAAAGTTTCCAACTCCACCTGCATATGTTACAGGTAACCTTGCCCATTCGCCCAGAGTTTTTGCCAATTCCTCTTCTATACCGCCTGACTTTCCCTCAACATCTACAGCATGTATCAGGTATTCACTGCAATACTCGGAAAACTTGTCCAATGTTTCAAAATCCACCGTAACATCAGTAAAATTTTGCCACCTGTCTGTAACTATGTAATACCTATCATACTTCTTACGGCAGCTTAAATCAAGCACAAGCTTTTCTTTTCCAACAGTCCTCTCAAGTTTTTCAAGATTATCATAATTAATATGCCCATCTTTAAACACATATGAGGTAACTATTACCTTGTCAGCCCCCATATCTATAAAATTTTTTGCGTTATCCGCCGTAATACCTCCACCTATCTGAAGTCCGCCCGGATATTCCGAGAGTGCAAGTTTCGCCTGCCTTAAATCTTCATTATAAAACTCACTTTGCTTAGGATTCAGGATAATAATATGGCCACCCTTTAGTTTATTTTTTTTATAAAGTTTAGCATAAAAATCTGCCTCAAGCTCTGACACAAAATTATCCCTTGCGCTGTCCGCCTCGTCCTTTAGGCTTCCACCTACTATCTGTTTTACTTTTCCGTTATGAATATCTATACATGGTCTGAAATTCATATTATTCCCCCGATTATCATTTATTATATGGAGAATCTGACAGCCTGACATGCATTACACATCTTCATCATCCTGCCTGTCACCTAATTCATTGTCAGCTTTTTTTTCCTCTTCCCTGGTCTTTTTATCATTATCCGGCTTTTCTTCTGCCGGTATAATCTCAGGCAGAGTAAACTGCTTACCATCCTTGGTAAAGTTAATATTATAAAAAGGATCGCCGTCCCTAAGTATATTAGGCCACATTATACGGAATAAGTCCTCTTCTCTTTCAAGTTCCTCTTCAATCCTTATGGTATTTCCTATTATCGGCTTTGTATCATGAAAATGCCAGCCGGCATCTGCCACTGAAACCACCCAGTGATTAAGCTCATTTAACTTAAAACAAAAATCTATCTCCGAAAGTGAGGTCTTAAACTTATCGGAAAATCCTCCTACCTTAAAAAACAAATCCTTTTTAACCATCATACAGGATGCCGAAACCGCACTGCAGTCCGTATTGATTCTGTTATGCATAAGGTAGCCTATATCATCCTTGACAAGCCCCTGATAAAGATTTGATACAAGTCCGTTTATGCCTATCACGTATCCCTTATGATAAATCATATCGTTGTCATCATATAACACTCCGGCAACTGCACCTACCTCTTCGCGCATACAATTTCCCAGCATCTCTCCCATAGCAGTTGCATCGATAAGCTCAACATTATTATCAAGAAAGAACAGATAATCTCCGTTGGCAAGAGAGGCTCCAAAATTTCGTATGGCAGGAAGTCCGTCAAGCTTTGTATTGGTTATTATCTTAACATTTTTTCTTATGCTTTCTATACGATGATAAAAAGCTGTCATTTCTTTATTTTCACTTTCAGTATCTATAACTATAATTTCAAAATTGTTATATCTTGCTTTTTCAAAAAGCGGGAAAATACATTTTTCCAGAAGCTCCGGCGAATTACCGCCCGGAATTATTATTGTAAGGAAAGGATTTCCCGGAGTTTCATATTCAACCTTGTATATGCCCCACATATCCGTATGTACTGCAGTTGCATAATAACCCATTCTCTTAATATGCGCACCAAGTGCACGTTTTCCTGCTTCTTTGGCATATTCCTTGTTGTGAACATCCAGAGATACCGATGAGTTATTAATCCTCTTGTGATAAAGCACTCTCGGAATGTGTTTTATGCTGGTTGTACGTTCGCAGCACCTTAGAGTAAAATCATAATCCTGCGCACCATCAAACTCCGAATCAAAACCTCCGAGACCGACAGCCATATTTCTTTTAACAACAAAAAGATTACTTATATAATTATAAGCGCGAAGTATATCCAAACTAAAATCCGGTTTAAAAACCGGCTCCTGATATTTGCGTCCGTCTGCCGATACCTTATCCTCGTCGGAATATACGATATCATATCTTACCTCCTGCAGTTCCTTCACAACTGTAAAAAGTGCATCCGGAGAAAGTAAATCATCATGGTCCATAAATGTAACATAATCACCTGTAGCCATCTGAAGTGCCTTGTTACTGTTACCGGATATGCCAAGATTTCTATCAACATAAAGGTAATTAATTCTTTTCTCAGTTTCCATATATTCTTTAACTATATTACTCTGCCTGTCAGAACCGTCAACTATACACAACTCCCAATTTTCATAGGTCTGACCTATAACAGACTCGATCATTTTTCTAAGATAAAGCTCCGGTGTTTTATAAACCGGAACTATCACACTGATTACAGGTGAATATCTAAATGCAGTTTTTCTTTCCTCTTCCAATTCCTCTTCGGCCGCAGCATGATATCTTTTATACCAGTTATTGTATGCGTTTCCGGGTCCGTTTGCCTTATCGCGCATCCTTGACCAAACGCCGCTTATACCGTTTGATCTTATATAATTAAAGCCTTTTTTTATACTTGCCGCATTAATCGATGATAAATCAAATTTCATAAGACAAACCTCCCTTCCACTTATAATATATACATTACAGTTGTCACAAGTGCGTTACCTTGACACAATTTAAGGTACTAAGCAAATCGTGAGCGTAAGCGAGATTTGCGTGTACCTTTAAATTGTGTCAAGGTCACGCACATACCACACTTTATACTCTGATTGAGAAATCGGCTTTATCAAGTGTAAGATTTACATTGTAATAAGGATCTCCGTTTTCCAAAATCTCCGGCCATCTGCTCCTGAACAGTTTAATCTCACTGTTAAATCTTTCCTTCTTTTCAAAGGTATCCTCAGCGCCCCTTGATTTAGACTCATAGTGATGAAGCTTTGCATTGGCATTATACACAACCAGCTTGCCGAGTGCCCTTACCTTCATGCAAAAATCTATATCATTAAATGCAACCTTAAATGCCTCCTCAAGTCCTCCGACCTCATCATATATCTTCTTTTTCGTCATAAGACAGGCGGCGGTCACTGCGCTGTAATCGCAAGCTACCTTGGTTCTTGATTGATACAGGTCACTATCCTCATCAAGCGTAACAAAGGTATGACCCGCAATACCTCCAAAGCCTATAACTACTCCGGCATGCTGTATGGTATCATCCTCATAGTATAGCCTTGCACCGACTATACCTACATCCTCACGCTGACAGTAGCCCAGCATCTGTGAAAGCCAATCGCCATTTATAACCTCTATATCATTGTTAAGCAAAAGAATATATTCTCCTTTTGCTTCCTTAACACCAAAATTATTAATCGCCGAATAATTAAACTCTTTATCCCAATAAAGAACTTTTACGTTATCACGTTTTTCAATTTCCTTGTAAAAATCAAAGGTGATGTCTTCCACACTGTTATTTTCAACTATAACATACTCATAATTTTTATAATCCGATTTTTCATCAACCGAATTCATACATTTTCTTAAATCCTCGACATGATCCTTGTTAGGTATAACTATCGATATAAGCGGATTTCCGATTATCTTATACGTGGTTTTATACTGTCCGAGATGGTCTCCATCCTCAACGACAGCCTCTATTCCAAGCCTCTTATAATGTGCCTCAATCGCACGCCTTCCTGCATCAAAAGCATACAGCTTTGAATCCGGTCGTTCCGAAGTCGAATTACTGTGTGCTCTCCAACGATATAAAACCTTAGGTATATGATATACTTCGTTTGCCTTTTCAACGCATCTTAAGATAAAATCATAATCCTGTGCACCGTCAAACTCACTGTTAAAGGTTCCGACACAATCCACAAGCTTTTTTGATGCAACAAACATATGGCAGATATAGTTACAGGAACGAAGCAGGTCAATATTAAAATCAGGCTTAAAATTAGCTCCGAAAAACTTCTTACCCTTTTCATCCGTTTTATCTTCATCCGTATAGATTACATCAACCTTGCGGGTATTCAAAACCTTAACACACTCATAAAGCGCATCCGGTGTAAATAAATCGTCATGATCACCGAGAACGATATAATCACCTGTTGCAAGTTCATATGCCTGATTGGTATTGTCAGATATACCAAGTGGTCCTTTTTTCTCTGCTATAAATTTTATTCTTTTATCTGATTTACTGTAATTTGAAATAATCTTTTTTAATCTCTCTGAATCTTTACTTCCATCAGAAAAACAAAGCTCCCAATTGTCATATGTCTGATTTTTTACAGACTTTATAAGTTCATTAAGGAAGTATTCATCTGTTTCATAAAGCGGAACAAGTATGCTGAACAAAGGGCTGTAATCAAACTTCATCTCAGCCTGTCTGGCAAGCTCTTTTTTATCCGGCATACGTTTTTTTATCCATTTATTATAATTTGTTGTTGCAAAGGCTGCCCTTGTACGTAATCTGATCTTTATCTTAAGCCACGTACTTTTTAAACCGTAGTTTTTGGTATTCATAACCGTTCTGCTTATGACATTTCTCGCTTTATTAATTGCAGGTATACGACTTATGCCCTTTGAACCGTTGACTCTGTACTCATCATGTCTGTCACCCGCTGTCATATAAAGACGCATTTTATACTTATTATTAACAAGTTTTATGACAAAGCCTATATCCTTGGTGTTGTCAAGCTCAACAAAGGATTCGGCAACATCAGAGCGGGTATATCTGCTTAGTTCGAAAGGAATTTCCTCCTCCTTACCCTGTTCAATCTTAACAAGCTTAAATTCTATATCATGGCTGTCGACAGCCCATCCCTTTATCAGGAAATTCTTTCCGTCTGTCTCAACCGAATCTATACAATAATTGAGTTTTTGTATATAGTGTCCAAGTTCCCTTCCCGAACACGAATAAAGCTCAATCAGATTATTATCCTCACCGTTTCTGTAATAAAAAATCATGCTGTGATCATCTGATATCTTTTCACTTAGGGTAATGACAGCCGACAGGGTTTTTACGGTTTTACCGCTTCCAAACAGATTTTTTTTATCAAGCGGTGCCTTGGATATATCATACTTTGCAGGCAGACTATAAGTTTTATCATCACCTTTTTTAACCACAATTTGCAGGGCCTCTGTATTTAAGAAAACCTCTTCCTTACAAAAGCCCTGCAAAACTATAGCATTATCATCCGTCACACTGCACCGTATACGGTCAAATATAAAAAAGTCGTTCATACTTCCAACCTATCTTATATATTTTATGATTTTCGTCCAGAAATTATTTTGAATACCTTCTTGACTGTTCCTCAATCAATGCACTATCCTCAAAATAATTAATTTTCATGGCACGTTTTACCTCAGCAAGGGTTTCAGCCGCTGCTTCTCTCGCAACATCTGAGCCCTTCTTTAAGATATTATAAACCTCAGGTATATCTTTTTCGAATTCTGCTCTTCTTGCCCTTATCGGTGCAAGCTCGTCCTGAAGCACATTATTTAAAAACTTCTTAACCTTAACATCTCCAAGTCCGCCACGCTGATAGTGCTCCTTAAGTTCATCAAGATTATTATATTCCGGTAAAAACTCAGCAAAATGTTCCGGCTTGGAAAATGCATCGAGATAAGTAAATACCGTATTTCCCTCAAGCTTACCCGGATCTGTTATCTTGATATGATCAGGATCGGTATACATACTCATAACCTTTGTTCTTACATCCTCTTCAGTATCGGAAAGATATATACAGTTACCGAGGGACTTACTCATCTTGGCCTTACCGTCTGTACCCGGAAGTCTTAAGCATGCCTCATTATCAGGAAGCAAAATCTCCGGCTCAACAAGTGTTTCACCATATACTGAGTTAAACTTTCTTACAATCTCCTTGGTCTGTTCAAGCATAGGAAGCTGATCCTCACCAACCGGAACAGTAGTTGCCTTAAAGGCAGTTATATCCGAAGCCTGGCTGATAGGATAGGTGAAAAATCCTACAGGTATGCTTGCTTCAAAATTACGCATCTGTATCTCAGCTTTAACGGTAGGATTACGCTGAAGTCTTGATACGGTAACAAGATTCATATAGAAGAATGTAAGCTCGGTAAGTTCTGAAATCTGTGACTGTATAAAAAGATTAGATTTTGCAGAATCAAGTCCCACTGACAGATAATCAAGTGCAACCTCGATAACATTTTGTCTTATCTTCTCAGGATTGTCCGCATTATCGGTAAGTGCCTGTGCATCCGCAATCATTATAAATATCTTATCGAACTCTCCCGAATTCTGTAACTCGACTCTTCTTCTAAGTGAACCGACATAATGTCCAACATGAAGTCTGCCTGTAGGTCTGTCACCTGTCAAAATTATCTTACTCATTATTTATTATCCTCCCAAATTAAACCAGAATAACTGCTCTCCATATAATTATTCTAATTTTTGTCTAACTTTTAATTTACCACAAAAGCACCATCTTTGTCTATATCATTTAGGTAAAACCCAAGCTTAGCTTATGGCTGTTTTCATATCATGTACGAACTCTCCGACAGGTTTTGCGGAATCCTTGCCGTACTTTTCGATAAGCTTAACTATAGCCGAGCCAACGATTACACCGTCTGCCGATGCAGCCATCTTAGCCGCCTGCTCCGGATTGGAGATTCCAAAGCCTATGGCACATGGTACATCCGTGTTTTCCTTTACAACCTTAACGATAGACGCAACATCGGTTGTGATGGCGGTTCTTGTGCCTGTTACTCCGAGACTTGAAACAATGTAGATAAAGCCCTTCGCTTCCTTTGCTATCATGGCAATTCGATTGGCTGATGTAGGTGCTATAAGCGATATCAAATCAACACCGTACTTTTCACTTACCTCTTCAAATTCACCCTTTTCCTCATATGGCAAATCCGGAAGGATAACACCGTCTATACCAATCTCCTGACAGGTTTTGAAAAACTTATCCGCATCGTAGGAAAATACAACGTTTGCATAGGTCATAAATACTAAAGGAATTGTTATATTGTCCTCGTTTCGAAGTGCCTTTACCATATTGAAAATCTTTTCTTTGTTTACTCCACCGCTTAATGCGCGAAGGTTAGCTCCCTGTATGGTTGGGCCTTCTGCTGTCGGATCTGAAAACGGTATCCCAAGCTCTACAAGGTCTGCTCCGTTTTTTACCATTTCATTTACAAGTGCCCTTGTGGTTTCGATATCGGGATCACCACAGGTAATAAATGGTATAAATGCTTTTTTATTATTAAATGCTTCATTTATTCTACTCATAGATATCCTCTCCTCTGTATCTTGCTATGGCGGCAACATCCTTATCGCCTCGTCCCGATATTGTTATAACGATAATCTTATCCTTATCCAGGGTTGGTGCAAGCTTCATCGCATATGCAACCGCATGTGAAGACTCGATAGCAGGTATGATTCCCTCTGTCCTTGACAAGAATTCAAATGCTTCAACTGCCTCATCATCGGTAACAGGCACATATTCCGCACGACCTATATCGTGAAGGTATGCATGTTCAGGTCCGACTCCCGGATAATCAAGCCCTGCAGATATGGAGTAAACCGGTGCAATCTGTCCCTCGTCATCCTGACAGAAATAGGATTTCATACCGTGAAATATTCCGAGTTTTCCGGTGTTTATGGTTGCAGCCGTTTCAAAGGTATCTATACCTCTTCCTGCCGCTTCACAGCCGATAAGTCTTACATCTTTATCTTCTATAAAATTATAAAAGCTTCCTATAGCATTGGAGCCTCCGCCGACGCAGGCTATAACCGCATCCGGAAGTCTGCCCTCCGCTTTAAGAATCTGCTCCTTTATCTCCTTGGAAATAACCGCCTGAAAATCTCTTACAATAATCGGGAAAGGATGTGGTCCCATAACGGAACCGAGACAATAATGTGTATCATCAATTCTTGAGGTCCACTCTCTCATAGCCTCCGAAACTGCATCTTTAAGGGTAGCGGTTCCTGTGGTTACCGGTACTACATCGGCACCGAGAAGCTTCATACGATAGACGTTAAGCGCCTGCCTTTTGGTATCCTCTTCACCCATAAATACAACGCATTCCATATCAAGAAGTGCCGCTGCCGTAGCAGTTGCAACACCATGCTGGCCTGCACCTGTTTCCGCTATAAGTCTTGTCTTACCCATCTTCTTGGCAAGCAGTGCCTGACCGAGAACATTATTAATCTTATGAACACCCGTATGATTTAAATCCTCCCTTTTAAGGTATATCTTTGCACCACCCAGTTCTCTGGTAAGCTTCTTTGCAAAGTATAATCCCGAAGGTCTGTTACCGTAATTATTTAAAAGCTCTGTCAGCTCTCTTTGAAATTCCGGATCATTTTTATAATGATTATAAGCTTCCTCAAGCTCTATAACAGCATTCATCAAAGTTTCCGGAATGTACTGTCCTCCGTGAATTCCGAAGCGTCCGTTATTATCACTCATAATTTCTTTCCTTTCTTACCTCATCTATAAAAGCCTTTATCTTCTGCCTATCTTTTCTTCCGTCCGTTTCAAGTGAAGAACTGGCATCAACTGCAAATGGGTCTAACTCCTCTATAGCCTTTCCCACATTTTCAGGTGTAAGTCCTCCAGCAAGGAAATACGGTCTGTTTACGGATTTTATCAAGGACCAGTCAAAGGTTT
>JAFUEG010000137.1 GCA_017464045.1 Lachnospiraceae bacterium | reverse complement strand
TCTTTTAAATCAAAGGCAACACAGACATGCGTTGCCTTTTCTTCATCTATAACCTTTAATATTATATTTAAAAACCCCAGCACAGCATTGGTGTGTCTTCCGTCGCTCGTTGTAAGATCAGGAAGTCCATAAAACGCCCTGTTAAGAATACTATTTCCATCTATAAGTAAAAGCTTATTCATTCTATCAAATTCTCCTCCTCTTCTTCAAAAGGATTATAGTTGTGTGTTATGTTATAACTCTTTATTCTTTCATATACCGTTTCTTCTTTTTTTGTAAATTTTTCTTTTTGATAAACAATTATATCATTTTCATCAAAGGAAATATAATCTCTAAAATTATTTAAAAAATAAAAATCTCCCTGTCGTTCTTTAATCGTAATCTGTTCAATCGTATGAACCTTTTGCAAAATTCTCCCATAAAACAAAAATAGCACAAAAACAAATGCTGCAAAAAAAACTCCAAATGTTGAAATTTTAAATCTTTTAGCCTTTTGAATCCTGTTTTTGGCATTATCAAGGTCTTCCTCTAAAAGCAGCTTAAAATTCTGTGGTAAATCTTCATTGTTATCAAGTCTTCTCATTCCTATAATTAAAGTATAGTATATCTCAAGCTCTTCAGAACAATTCTTACAACTTTGCATATGGCGGACAAAATCCACAACCTCATCGTCCGAAAGCTTTCCATCAATAAAAGCCATAATATTCGATTGTGCTTCCAAACAAGTCATACATTTTCTCCTTGATATTGTGTGACAAGAGACAAATACCTTGACACATATATTGTATATACATCGACTGTATGAAAAAATGTGCACGCATGGCACGTGCTACTTAACGCCATGCTTTGCACATTTTTCATACTGTCTGATATACTCATGTAATGTGACAAAGAGCCTGTCCCTTGTCACACCTGTCAAATATATTAGTTATTAATAAGCTTTCCTGCTTCGTCATTCCAGCTGTATAACTTACGTACTTCCTCGCCAACCTTCTCAACAGGATGCTCAGATGCAAGCTTTCTCAAAGCCTTAAAGTGAGCCTGTCCGCCTGCAGAAGACATATCAAGTAAGAAGTCTTTAGCAAAGGTACCATCCTGAATATCCTTAAGAATCTTCTTCATAGTCTTCTTAGTCTCTTCAGTAATGATCTTTGGTCCTGTTATATAATCACCATACTCAGCAGTATTTGAAATAGAATATCTCATTCCTGCAAAGCCTGACTGATAGATAAGGTCAACAATAAGCTTCATCTCATGTACGCACTCAAAGTATGCATTTCTTGGATCATATCCTGCCTCGCAAAGAGTTTCAAATCCTGCCTGCATAAGTGCACATACACCACCGCAAAGAACAGCCTGCTCACCAAAAAGGTCAGTCTCAGTCTCAGTTCTGAATGTAGTCTCAAGAACACCTGCTCTTGCTCCACCGATACCAAGACCATATGCAAGTGCAAGATCAAGAGCCTTACCTGTTGCATCCTGATATACAGCAACAAGACAAGGAGTACCCTTACCCTCCTGATACTCTGAACGTACGGTGTGTCCCGGAGCCTTTGGAGCTATCATAGTTACATCTACATCCTTAGGCGGAACAATCTGATTAAAGTGAATGTTGAAGCCGTGTGCGAACATAAGCATGTTACCGGCCTCAAGATTTGGCTCGATATCCTCTTTATAATGCTTAGCCTGAAGCTCATCATTGATAAGAATCATTATGATATCAGCCTGCTTTGCAGCTTCAGCTGCTGTATATACTTTAAATCCCTGAGCCTCAGCTTTAGCCCATGATTTACTTCCTTCATAAAGACCAATAATGACATTACAGCCTGACTCCTTAAGGTTTAATGCGTGAGCATGTCCCTGGCTGCCATAACCAATGATTGCAATTGTCTTACCGTCAAGTAATGATAAATTACAATCCTCCTGATAAAAAATTCTTGCTGCCATTTTATAATTTCCTCCTTAATAAATAAAAAATATATATGTTATTACTTTAAAAAGTAAGTAATGACCAAAAACTAATTCTTGCCTCTTGTAAGTCCTGTAAGTCCGGTTCTTACCATCTCACCGATTTCAAATCCATCAAGTAATGTTATAAACGCTTCAATTTTACTTGCATTACCTGTCATTTCAACCATAACCGAATTTACTGATACATCAACTACTTTTGCTCTGAAAACATCTGCAAGAGAAATAATCTGAAGTCTTTGTTCTGAATTAACATTTATTTTAGCTAAAAGAAGCTCTCTGCAAACGGATTCACCGTCTTTAAGCTGTGTAATGGATTTGACATCTTCAAGTTTAAGAAGCTGCTTTTCAATCTGGTTAAGAATTCTATCATCACCACTTACAGCAACTGTCATTCTTGATAATTGAGGATTTTCTGTTACACCTACAGATAAGCTGTCAATATTATATCCTCTTCTGCTAAATAATCCGGCAACTCTGCTAAGTACTCCGGAGGTGTTATCAACTAATAAAGATAATACCATTTTTTTCATGTTACAAATCCACCTTTCAACTAATAAATCTAATTTATCATTTTATCCATAAAGCTTATTTTAACCATTTAAGCCTTGTCTGTCAATAGTTTCTCTACTAACTTTACTGCTTCATTGGCATCCTTTGAATAGCCGTCGGCACCTATCTCATCGGCAAAATTCTGACTGACTACCGCTCCTCCGATTATCACCTTATATTTAAGCTTATTCTTTTTAACATAATCAACCACATCCTTCATCTTCATCATGGTTGTGGTCATAAGAGCTGATAAGCCTATAACAGAAGCATCATTATCCTTTGCTGCGGTAATAATCCTATCCAAAGGAACATCCTTTCCGAGGTCGATAACATTGTAACCATAATTTCTAAGCATCAGGCAAACCAGATTTTTTCCTATATCATGGATATCACCCTCGACAGTTGCCATAATTATGGTTTCCTTACTAGGTCCCTTATTTTCACCTAAAAGCGGAGTGATATAGTTTATAGCCATATCCATCGCTGTTGCTCCGGCTATAAGCTGAGGAAGAAAATACTTCTTTTTCTCAAACAATTCACCGACCTTATTTACCGCAGGAATTAAATCATTATCAATGATATCTTTAGGAGCACGTCCGGTCGCTATATCAGCCTTAACATCATCAATGACAGAATCCTTATTGCCTTTGACAACGTCTATATATATCTTACTTCCTTCAAGCTGACCCGATTTTTTTTTATCGGTATCCGCTGCAACATTTGTTACGGCAACAACATTTTCAACATATCTGTTGTCTGAGTTTTCCTTAGCCTTAAGTAAATCGGAAGCTAAAGCAGCATTCATCAACTGAGACTGTTCAGGATTACATATGGCCATTGTGAGACCTTTATCTATAGCCATTGTAAGAAATGCCGTGTTAATATTAATACGTTCAGGTAGACCAAAGGAAATATTGGATAAACCGCATACTGTAGGAATACCCAGTTCATTTTTACAAAATGCTATAGTCTCAAGTGTTTCTACGGCAGCCATTTTATTGGCACCTACAGTCGAAACAAGACCGTCTATAACAAGATTATCTCTCGGAACACCTTCTTCATCAGCAACCGCGAGAAGCTTTCTTATTATATCCTTTTTTTCCTCCAGGCTTTCAGGAAGACCTTTATCAGAAAGAGGCAGCAATATACACATTGCTCCGTATTTTTTAGCGATTTTCATAAGCGGTCTGCACTTTTTTTCCTCATAGGATATTGAATTTATAAGTGCACGTCCCGGATAAATCCTAAGAGCTGCTTCTATAACATCTATATGACTGGAATCTATACAAAGAGGTAAGTCGGTCACACTGATTACAGAATATATAGCTTTCTTCATCATGGAAAGCTCATCTATACCGTTTGTACCCATATTAATATCAAGTATATCTGCTCCGTGATCTGTCTGACTTTCAGCCATTTCCGAAACAAGATCAAGCTTGCCGGCTCTTAATTCCTCCTGAAGCTTTTTCTTGCCTGTTGGATTAATACTTTCACCGATAACCAGAAATCTTCCATTTATATCAAGCTCACAAACCTTGCTTTCACTTGAGAGTACTCCCTTTGCCTTACATACATCTTCTTCTGTAAGACAAACGTTAATATGCTTAACAGACCTGCTTAAAGCTTCAATATGCTTAGGTGTCGAACCACAGCATCCGCCAACAAGTCTTACCCCTGCTTCGACAAGTTCTCTGCCATATCCGGCAAATTCATCAGGTGTCATTGGATACTTTGTTTTACCATCAATAAATTCCGGTAAACCGTTATTTGGTTTTGCAAAAACAGGAATCTTAGCGTATCTGAGCATGCGTTTAATAAAAGGAACCATCTCCTTAGGTCCGGTAGAACAATTAATACCAACCGCATCAACGCCAAGCGATTGAAGCACTACAACAGCTGCTTCAGGCGTTGCACCATACAAAGTCTTACCATCTTCATTAAAGCTAAGGCTTACCATAACAGGAAGATCACAAACCTCTTTTATCGCTATGACAGCAGCTCTTGATTCTGCCAGACTCATCATGGTTTCAACGATAAACAAATCCACACCGGCGTTATATAAAATTCCAGCCTGCTCCTTATATACATCAACAAGCTCTTCAAATTCCATATCACCAATAGGCATAAGCTGCTTTCCTGTCATAGTCAAGTCTCCGGCAACATATCCTCTCATGCCCTCCATACTTATTGCCTTCTTTGATAATTCAACAAGTTTAGTATTAATTTCTACTATTCTGTCTTCCAGCCCGTACTCAGCGAGCTTAATCCTATTACCTGTAAAAGTTGGTGCAAGCAGTATATTACTGCCTGATTTTATATAATTTCTTTGAAGTTCAAGCAAATGTTTAGGATTATCCAATATCCATTGCTCCGGGCAAACTCCCATAGGCATACCCTTTTCAAATAAATTTGTACCGGTCGCACCATCAAGAATTACTATTCTACTTTCAACTAATTTCTTAAATAATTCTCTATTCATTATATTCTTTTAATAAACTCCTTAACAAGATTTGAAAATTTATTTGAAATCTGATTTGCAGTTTCTTTTACTTCATCATGATTTAAAGCAGTTTTACTAATTCCCGCTGCCATATTGGTTATACAGGATATACCAGCAATTCTCATTCCCATATGACTTGCCGCCATAGCTTCACAGGCTGTGCTCATACCCACTGCATCAGCGCCTAAAAGCTTATACATATTAATCTCTGCAGGTGTTTCATAATTAGGTCCAGTAGTTTGAAGATAAACTCCATCTTTTAAATCTATATCAAGCTCACTTGAAATACTCTTCAAAAGCTCTAATAATTCTTTATCATAAATTGAAGACATATCCGGAAATCTGACGCCAAGCGAATCAGGATTTTCTCCAATAAGTGGTGAAGGTACAAAAGAGGTTATATGATCCTTTATAGCCATCAATGTACCCGGATTAAAGCTTTCATTTATTCCGCCGGCTGCATTAGTAAGTATAAGCGTTTTTGCACCAAGAAGTTTCATAAGCCTTATAGGCATAACCACCTTAGCCATAGAATACCCCTCATAGTAATGAACTCTTCCCTGCATAGCTATAATTTTTTTACCACTTAGCTTACCGATTATAAACCTGCCTTCATGACCGGAAACGGTCGAGACCGGAAAATAAGGGATATCTTTATACTCAATAATCGTTTTATCCTCTATGTTTTCTGCAAAATTTCCAAGACCTGAACCTAGAATAAGTGCTATCTCAGGTTCATACGGAACATTAAAAGTAATGCTGTCAAACGCATTTAATAATTCTTTTTCTAGTTCTGTCAATCAATTACACCCCACATCAATTATTTATTAGAACAGATATCCATACTTATATTACAGATACATTTATCAGTTAAGATATGTTATCTCATCTTCCCAGTAACAGACCACAGGCATCCCTTGTTCAACAAGTTCAAATATCTGTCCTGCTGCTTCCAGAGGAAGATTAATACAACCATGAGAACCATCATATTTGTAGTAATCTTCTCCAAACTTTGATTTCCATGTTGCATCATGCATGCCGATACCACCATTAAAAGGCATCCAATATGCTACAGGTGTTGCATAACCGGGGCCTCTTAAAACCGCATTTTTCATAGTATATGTTATCGGATAAACTCCTCCCGGTGTACCCATGCCGCGACTTTCATTTCCGGAAACACAAAGCGAATCATATACAACCCTGCCATTTTTTATTATATAAACATGTTGGTCTGTCAAATCTATCTCGACGTAATTATCACCAATATCATTAAAATCTGACATCGCATATCCTTCCATAGTACAAACCGGAGTTTTAACAAAATCTCTTTTTAAAAGAATTTCATTATAGAGTTCATCACCCTCAGCTTCTGCATCTATTTGCCAGCCATAATATCCGCCGCTTATAAGTATATGCTTTTTATCATGGGTATAAAATTCCCTATCTTTTTTATAAGTTGAAAACTGATCGGCAAATTTTTGAGCATAAACTTTTACATTATTCTCACTGATTTTAACATTTCCGGTACTATCAATATATGCCATTTTAGTAAGTTCTTCCTTTGGAATCTGATAAATGTATCCTCCAAAATCATACTTTGCCTCTATATTTAAATAGTCTTCAGCTCTTTTTAAAGTTTGACGGATAGATTCTGAATCTGCAGTTATATCAGCAACTTTATAACAGCCTTCCTCATCTATATCAATATCTTTAGAATAATTGTCAATTGCTCTGACAAATGAATCCTTTACAAGTTCTCTGTCAAGGACAGTACCCTCAGTTTCTTCAAAGAGCTTGGCTTCTCCATCCTCAAGTCTAACATATGCATTTTCAGGTTCAATCATATTGTCTCTGTCAAGATATGTTAGATTGTCTAAATACTTATCCAAAGCCTTTTCATCATAATCAAGCATATATTCGACCTGATATTCACTATCTTCAAAGAAATAAACAAACCACAAAAATGGATTTTGTTTCTTTTTTATCTCATTTATGCTTTTCTTTAATTTTGCTTCTGCACCAATATCTTCAGGTATGAGTGTAACACTTCCATTTCGAAAATCAGCTGTGAGAGTATATGAATCAGCCTCATTTTGAATAAGCTCGTCCACTTCTTTTACACTTTTATATGATACATTATGACCATTAATTTTTGAGCTGCCCACAAAAAAATTAGCACAGTAAATCACACCTGCAAAATAGATTATTAAAACTGAAGCAAGTAAAACAATTCCTACTTTTTTTCGTTTTTTCTTTTTTTTCTTATATGATTCTACACTGGGATCAACAAAGGGAATTAATGCAATATCTGATTCTTCATCCTCTTTTATTTCATCAGAAACATTTTTTTCATCTGAATCTTCCGAAGGTTCTTTTTTTTCTTTAATCTCATCTATTACTTCATTCATTACCTTTTCTTTTAATTCTTTTTCTTTTAATTCTTATTCTTCTGTAATATTTTCCATACCCAGATTATATGTAAGATTTACCCACATGTATCCTTTCTTGTATTATAAAAATGATAAATATTAATAAAAATAACTATCGAGAATAATAATATCTTAAACAAAGATATTTTTCAATATAAAAATAATATCAAAACACATTTTATTGTATATTTTTTATTAATAACATACATTATATAGTGTTAAAACCATTAATTTAAACGATAATTATATGATGATTTAATTCTCAACAATTATAAATCAATAAGTACAATCTCCGGAACATTATTAAACCTAATTTTAACAGAATGAGAGCCCAGACCATTTGATAATAACATAGTAGAACCAGCCTCTTGGTACTTTCCATAATCATAATGTGGGAACAATCTCGGTTTTGGAGATACAACCCCTCCAAATATAGGAATCCTTATCATACCTCCGTGGACATGTCCTGATAAAACCAAATCAGTCCCCCAGGCAGCATAACATTTAAAATACTCAGGATTATGCGCTATCATTATATTAAAATCAGATTTATCTGCTTTACCAAGGATATTATCAATATGCTTTTCCGATAATTCCTTTTTAGAAAAGTGCTGGTAATAAGAAAGATCTAAATCAAGACCATAAATGTTTATTTTTCCCCCATCTTTTAAAACAGATATTTTTTTGTTATCCATATAATATATTTTATGTATTCCATTTCTTTTATAAATAATATTGTAATAATTGTCCCAATCTCTTTTCAAATAGTCTCTGTCACGCATTCTTCTCTCATGATTCCCTACGCCATAATATATGTCAGCTATATCAGAAAGAACTGATATGAATTCTGCAGTTTTTATATTATTCTCATAATTTTTAGAATTAGAAACAGGCATATCACCAGCAATTATAATTAAATCCGGTTTCAAATCTTCTATTTTTTTATATAATAATTTATTATTAGTCCCATAACAGGCATTGTGAAGATCTGATAACATAACAATTTTTGTATTTTTAAATACATCAGGAATTTTATCATTTGTAATTCTGTATGTTTTAACATTAAATATCTTATGTTCTCTTAAACTTTCAAAAATAACTATTAATATCACAATAATAAGAATAATTATTATGTACAATAAAACCTTCAAAGTTTTTCCTCCGTCCTCATATATACATTTAAGTTTTTAATAAAACATTTTTATTGTATCATAAGTGTCTTTTCAAATAAACCCTTTAGACTTTGTATGTATGATAGTTTTTTTATATTTTCTGCAGCAAATATAAATTCTTCATGTATGACATTACCATCATAAGAATACTGTACAACTCCAACGACATCACCTTCGTGTATAGGTGCTTCAAGGTTATTATATAAAATTATCTCTTTTATAACCATTTCAGGCTTTTGCTCAACAAGAACAAACTGATTATCGGTAATAGGTTCATATGAAACATAACTTTTAGTTCCGTTTAATACAGGAATTTTTAAATCCAACGGTAATGTTTCCGTGTCATTATATATACTGCATTTGGCAAAGCCATAATCTAAAAGCTTTCCGGCTTCACTGTTTCTGATTTCTTTTGTGTCTGCACCCATTATAACCGCTATAAGCTCAATACCATTTCTTTCTGCAGTTGCCGACATACAATACTTAGCCTGCGATGTATATCCTGTTTTAAGACCTGTTGCTCCGGTATATTGATTAAGAAATTTATTTGTATTTGCAAGGTCAAACTGACTTTCGCCACGTCTTGTTTTATGTATAATAGAGTCCATCCATATAGTTGAATAATTTCTTATCTCGGGATGCTTGGTTATAAGTTCCCTTGACATAAGAGCTATGTCCCTTGCAGTTGTAAGATGAGCTTCATGTTCAAGACCACAGGCATTTGCAAAGTTAGTATTATTCATACCAAGCTCTTTTGCTTTTTCATTCATCATGGAAACAAATGCTTCTTCACTTCCGGCTATATGCTCTGCCATGGCGACTGCCGCATCATTTCCTGAAGCGACCTCTATACATTTAATCATATCATTTACAGTCTGCTCTTCCCCTGCTTCAAAAAAACACTGTGAACCGCCCATAGAAGCTGCATGTTCTGAGACTGTTACAATATCATCAAGTGTCATACTTCCATCATCCAATGATTCAAAGATAAGTAAAAGTGTCATTATCTTGGTAACGGATGCAGGTCTAAGCATCTCGTCAGCATTTTTTTCATATAATATACGACCCGTACTTGCCTCCATAACTATAGCTGATTTTGATTGAAGCGCTAAAACATCGCTGCTATCTTGTTTTGTATCCGTTTCCGCGTTAGTTTCTACAGCTCCACCATTCAAATTGTCTTTATCTTCCTTTGATTCCTCGATGTATGCATCTGTTTGCGATGCATCCTCATACTCTTCGGCATAAGAAATTATATTATTAAATATGATGATGCTTATAATCAATAATACAAATATCCTTTTTTTTATTATCTTCATATTATTTTAATTCCTTTATTTTTTATAATTAGTATATTATATTAAAGTTGAAAAATTTTATGATAAAAGACTTGACTTTTGCACTTTAATCCGTTAAACTGCAAAAGTAATCTATATAAGATTTTATAAACGAAAGACATAAGGAGATGTTGTTATGAGTATTAAACTTGTTAAAAAATTACCTACTGAGGAAGAATTAAAGACATTACTTCCTCTTGATGAAGGTCTGGCAAAGATAAAAAAAGAAAGGGACGAAGAAATAAAGAAAATATTTGATGGACGCTCAGATAAATTCTTATTTGTTATCGGTCCATGCTCTGCTGACAGCGAGGAGCCTGTTATGGAATATCTTAACAGACTTGCTGAGCTTCAAAAGGAGGTATCAGACAAGATACTTGTAATACCAAGAATATATACAGGTAAACCAAGAACCACCGGTGCAGGTTATAAAGGTATGGTTCACCAGCCTAATCCCGAAAAAGAAACCGATATGGCAGAAGGTCTTATAGCAATCAGAAAGCTTCACCTTCGCTGTATCAAGGAAACAGGTATGGCAGGCGCAGATGAGATGCTCTATGCTGAGAATACACATTATGTAGATGACCTTATAGCATATCATGCCATAGGTGCCAGAAGTGTTGAGGATCAGATTCACAGACTTACCGCAAGTGGGATTGATGTCCCTGTCGGAATGAAGAATCCAACCAGTGGTGATTTAACCGTTATGATGAACTCCTGTCTTGCCGGACAGACCAGCCACATCTATATGTATAAGGGATATCAGGCAGAAACCTCAGGAAATCCATATACACATTGTATATTAAGAGGCGGTCTTGATAAATACGGAACCACTGTTCCGAATTATCATTATGATGATTTACTTAGACTCGTAGATGCATACAGTAAGTTTGATCTTAAAAATCCTGCCTGCATAGTTGATGCAAATCACAACAATTCAGGCAAAAAATGGGCTGAACAGCCACGTATAGTAAAAGAGGTTCTTCACTCCTGCCGTCACAACGACGATATCAAAAAGCTTGTCAAGGGTGTAATGGTTGAGAGCTACCTTGAAGACGGAAACCAGCCTATCGGAGGTGGCTGCTACGGAAAATCAATCACAGATCCATGCCTCGGATGGGATAAGACAAGAAAGCTTCTTCTTGATGTAGCTGAACTTCTTTAGTCTTTCATGAACGAAAATGGATAAGCTGTGCAGGTATATCTGATAGCTAACCATCAATTTGCTAAATCAACGCGCTCAAATTCTTTATAGGTGCTAAAAATCGAAAACTCGCTACGCTCAAACAGTTCGATTTTTTACGCACCTATTTTGAATTTTCCTCGTATCACTTATGTTCTAATATGAATATAATAAGATAATAATATGTTGTGTGCGGGGATTTTTATGTGTGGAATTGCCGGATTTTTCAATCCTAAACAGGATTTTAGCGATAATCCGAAAGCTAATATAAAGATTCTTACCAATATGATAAAAACTATGAAGATGCGTGGACCGGATGATGATGGATATGCTGTTATAAAGCACTGCTGCTTCGCTCATACAAGACTTTCCATTATTGATTTGGCAGATGGCAGGCAGCCCATGAAGGTTACAAATCAGGGCAATAATTATCATATTATTTTTAATGGTGAAATATATAATCATCCTGAGATAAAGGATGAGCTTATGAGTCTCGGATATGTGTTTTATACTAAATCCGATACCGAAATTATAGCCAATGCTTTTATTCATTGGGGTGCGGGATTTGTCAAAAAGCTTAATGGTATATTTGCCATAGCTATATATGATGAAACAAGAAATATGCTTTATCTTTTTAGGGATCATTTTGGTGTCAAGCCGCTTTATTTTACAAGGATTGGTGATACAACTGTTTTTTCTTCAAGAATTGATACCCTCTTTGAATACCCACGGATACGTCCTGCTCTTGATATAAGTGGATTTAATGAAATATTTACCATTGGTCCGGCAAAAACCTATGGACATGGTGTTTTTGCAAATATTAAAGAGGTCCTTCCGGGTGAATATATTGTTATTACACCTGATACGTTTAGCAGGAAGATGTATTATAAAATCGAAAGTAAGCCACATACCGACAGCTATGAGGAAACTATCGAAAAGACCGCTTTTCTTGTTGAAGACAGTATTAAAAAACAGATGATTTCAGATGTTCCTATATGTACTTTTTTATCTGGTGGCATTGATTCATCCCTGGTAAGTTCGGTTTGCGCAAAATATCTTAAAGAAGGCGAAAAACTTACTACCTACTCCTTTGATTTTGAGGATAATGATATACATTTCAAGTCAAACAGCTTTCAGCCGACACAGGACAGACCTTATGTTGACATCATGAAGGATTATCTTCATACAGACCATATATATCTTTCGTGTAAATATGAAACTCTGGCTGACCTTCTGTTTCCATCTGTAGACTCAAGGTGTCTGCCAACCATGGCGGACGTCGATTCATCACTTCTTTACTTCTGCAGTGAGGTTGCAAAGAACCACAAGGTTGCTCTTACCGGTGAATGTGCAGATGAAATCTTCGGCGGCTATCCATGGTTTCATAAAGAGGAAATGATTAAGGCAAATACTTTCCCTTGGATGAGAGATATTTCCTTTAGGAAGTCTCTTCTTAATCCGGAATTTGCCGCTGTTCTTCATATGGAACAATATATTGCAAACGCATATGAGAAGTCAATATCAGAGATAGACATAATTCCATCGGAAAATGAAACAGAAACCAGCAGACGCCGTATATCCTATCTTAATATCAGATGGTTTATGCAGACTCTGCTTGACCGTATGGACAGAACCTCCATGCATAGCGGTCTTGAAGCAAGAGTTCCGTTTGCCGACCATCGTATCGTCGATTATGTATTTAATATTCCGTGGGAAATGAAAGCCAAGGACGGCATCCCTAAAAATCTTCTTCGTCAGGCATCTGTAAGATTTTTACCTGATGAGGTTTTATACCGTCCAAAGAATCCATATCCAAAAACCTATCATCCAAAATATGAGGAAATACTTGTTAAACGGCTTAAAGAAGTAATCAATGATACCTCATCACCGCTTCGCTCCTACCTTAATCTTCCGGTTGTCAACAAGTTCCTTGACTCACCTAAAGAATACGGAAAGCCATGGTACGGTCAGCTTATGGCGGGCCCGCAGATGGTGGCATATCTCTTACAGATTGATTATTGGATGAAGAAGTATAGTTTGTCACTTTAAAAGTTAATTATTATAAATAGATGAGCAGGAACAATGTTTGCTCCTGCTCATTTACCGTTAAGAGTCCTCTCATATCAGCTTATTAGAACTTCCTTTAAATATTATTCTAAAGTATTCCCAACTGGGGGGGGGGCTAAAAACGCTATATATTGCTCGTTACTACCGTAACTCGCTACCCTCACCCTCATCGACTGACATCAGCATAGCTGAGAGGCAATTCAGGTTCGGGATGGTGGTTGGATTTACTATAGTTGGCTTTGAGGGGAAGGGAGTTGGTGGTGCTAAAGTATTGACAATCATTAAAATTAGTTTAAATCATCTGGATGTTTTTGGTAATACTGTTTCAACCACATTGAACTACCCAACCTATGAACATTGTCACTATGATTGTTAGCTTCATCTTTAATGATATACAGCGCCTTAAGTCTTATAGATTTATCACAATTCATCAATTCTAAAATATGATGAGCAACCCATCCTCTAACATCTTCATCATTTGAATCAAGCAAACTAACATATTCAAGTTTAATATGATTTGAGCCTTTTTCTATCAGTTTTACAATCTTTCTATTTCTTTCTGCAAGTTTATTACT
>JAFUEG010000136.1 GCA_017464045.1 Lachnospiraceae bacterium | reverse complement strand
TATCATCATCCGAATCATCATCTTTTTTATTAATTACTCTTCCGGTTATTATCAAGACAACTGTAAGAATAACTGAAATAATTAGACAGATAGCTATAAGTAAAGGCTTGCTGCTGTCTCCTGTATGTGCCATAAGCATAATTAAAATATCATTCATATATAAAACCTCCAAAAGAATCTTCCGCTTCATCAGATTTATTATTCATTATTCCATTAATTATGTTAAAATGATATTCCCAAATCAACTCATTATATTATAAAGCCACTCTGTAAAATAATCAAATTCTTTTTATCACTTGCTACATTTAACCCATTGTTGTAAAATGATACATGTTAAACTTGGTATCAGGTTAAGTGCACATAAAGTACTATTGTTATTCATATGTAAACTTATCCGCTGAAAACAACATATATAACAGAAAGAAAGAGGTAAAATATGGCTCAGCCTTGGGGTGGTCGTTTCACTAAGGAAACCGACCAGTTAGTTTATAATTTTAATGCTTCCATATCCTTTGACCAAAAATTCTATAAGCAGGATATCCGAGGAAGCATAGCTCATGTAACCATGCTTGCTGCTTCAGGCATACTTACCGATGAGGAAAAAAATCAGATTATCGACGGACTTACCGGTATACTTAATGATGTCGAATCCGGAAAGCTTGTTATAACCGATAAATATGAGGATATTCACAGTTTCGTTGAGGCAAATCTTATAGACAGAATAGGTGATGTCGGAAAGAAGCTTCACACAGGTCGTTCAAGAAATGATCAGGTTGCTCTTGATATGAAACTTTATGTAAGAGATGAACTGCTTGAGGTCAAAAAGCTTGTAACAGAGCTTATTAAAGTACTTCATAAGCTTATGAAGGAAAATGTTGATACATATATGCCGGGCTTTACACATCTTCAAAAGGCACAGCCTGTAACCTTTGCTCATCATATAGGAGCATATATGGAGATGTTTAAAAGAGACTTAAGCAGACTAAATGACATTTACGAACGAATGAACTACTGCCCTTTAGGTGCAGGTGCATTGGCAGGAACAACCTATCCTTTAGACAGAGAACTTACCGCAAGGCTTCTTGATTTTAAAGGTCCAACTCTTAACAGTATGGACTCAGTTTCGGATCGTGATTATGTAATAGAAATGCTTTCAGCATTTTCAACAATTATGATGCACCTTTCAAGATTTTCCGAGGAAATAATTATCTGGAACTCAAATGAGTACCAGTTTGTTGAGCTTGATGATGCATACAGCACCGGAAGTTCTATCATGCCACAGAAAAAAAATCCTGATATTGCAGAGCTTGTACGCGGTAAGACAGGTCGTGTCTATGGAGCTCTTACTTCAATACTTACAACTATGAAGGGTATACCGCTTGCATATAATAAGGATATGCAGGAGGATAAGGAGCTTACCTTTGATGCAATTGATACCGTCAAAGGCTGCCTTGCACTCTTTACAGGCATGATATCAACAATGAAGCTTAATAAAGCTAACATGGAAAAAAGTGCAATGAACGGATTCACCAATGCTACTGATGCCGCCGATTATCTGGTTAATCACGGTGTTCCATTTAGGGATGCGCACGGAATAGTCGGTCAGCTTGTACTTTACTGTATAGACACAGATAAATCCCTGCTTGACATGACTTTGGATGAATACAAAACCATAAGTCCTGTATTTGAAGCTGATATCTACGATGCTATAAGTCTAAAAACCTGTGTTGAAAAGAGAAATACTATAGGTGCTCCGGGTAACGAGGCTATTAAAAAGGTTATTGATATTAACGAAGAATATATCAGCAGGCTTTGTTAATATTAAGCTTGTAGTACTAAATTTTTTCATTGCAGATTACATTCAACATAATATATAAGGAGAATTATTAATTATGAATAAAACCGACAAAGCAAAGCTTGATGTAGCAAAAAGAATGTTAAAGGGAAAAATCGAAGTCGATGAGGTTGTACTCATGACAGGACTTGACAAAAAAACTATCGAAGCTTTAAATGAAGAAATCAATCCTAAAAATTCAGATGCCGCCATACTTGAAAACCTTGACAATGTTGACCTTGATATAGGGCAGCTTCTATATGATGACCTTCCTGCCGAGGATGAGGAACTTGAAGGTTTTAAAACAACCCCTTCTGATGATGAAGATTAGTATAGCTTTTCTCCGAGAAGACAGGCATCATGACACCCTTTATAGGTACACGCAAATCTCGCTGTCGCTCACGATTTGCTTAGCACCTTAAAGGATGTCATGATGCCTGTCTTCTTTTGCCGTTTTCTTCCATAAGAATTATTTTTATCTTTCAGATAATATTTATTGACATATTATTCAAGTTTAACTTATAATTTATATTGATAACACTTGTTAAATGTGACATAAAAAGGGGATGGACAATATGAAGAAGGCAAATAATTCCGGTTTCACCTTAGTTGAGCTCATAATTGTCATTGCTATAATGGCAATTTTAGCCGGATTAATGGCTCCCGGACTAATTAGATATATCAATAAAGCAAGGAAATCAAGAGATAAATCTGCTGCAGAAGCACTTGGTAAATCACTTCAAGCAGCTTACGTTGGTGATGATGATTTCTGCGAATTCATTGATTATGCAACAAGCACCTATGGTAATAATATGGAAGCAAATCCAAGTGATAACAAATACTATCGTGTTATAGGTTATGCCAATGTTCCAACCGGTTCTCATGCCAGATATGCAATGGATTTTCACTTAATAAACACTGCGATGCCAAACGGATTTGATAAGAACTCCCTTGCAAATTTAGTTAAATCATATATAGAAAACGATTTGGTTCCTTTAAAATTTGAAAAAGATAATGTACTTGATGAATGGATTATCTGTGCTGATAAGAATCAAAATATATACATCTTTGTAGGAGCCGGTATGAACGATAACAGATATTTCATCTCAAAGGATGGAGTCAATGATATGGGAAAAGGTCGTCAGTGCTACATGCTATGGCCTGAAGTTGATCCAAGATATGACGCTCTCGGAACACCAAATGATGCAGAATAAATCAATAGGAGACAGGCATCATGACACCCTTTATAGGTACACGCAAATCTCGCTGTCGCTCACGATTTGCTTAGCACCTTAAAGGGTGTCATGATGCCTGTCTCTCCTATCTTAGATAGTTCCTCATACTTTTTATTGCACTTTTTTCAAGACGACTTACTTGTGCCTGTGATATGGATATTTCATCAGCAACCTCTGTCTGGGTTTTGCCTTCAAAAAATCTTAATTTTATTATGTTGTATTCTCTGTCATCAAGCCTGTCCATAGCGTCCTTTAGAGCCATATTTTCAACCCAGTTTTCTTCACGATTTTTCTTATCGCTTATCTGATCCATAAGATAGAGAACATCCTGTCCTTCCTGATAAACCGGTTCAAATAAAGACATAGGTGTAGCTATGGCATCAAGTGCATTTATAATATCTTCCTCCGGCATGTCAACCTCACTCGCAATCTCCTTAATCGTTGGTTCTCTGTCAAGTTTCTTTGTAAGTAAATCTTTTGCATATATTGCTTTATATGCGATATCTCTAAGAGACCTTGATACTCTTATAGCATTATTATCTCTCATATATCTTCTACATTCACCTATTATCATAGGAACTGCATATGTTGAAAACTTTACATCCATACTCCTGTCAAAATTATCAATAGCTTTTATAAGCCCTATGCATCCAACTTGAAATAAATCATCGGCATTTTCAGCATTATTTCCAGCAAAACGTTGAATAACACTTAAAACTAATCTTAAGTTTCCTTTTATAAATTCCTCTCTTGCTTCCTTGTCACCCTTATCTATACGCTCAAATAAAGCTTCCTTTTCTTCTTCGGAAAGTAAAGGAAGCTTTGCTGTGTTAACTCCGCAAATAACCACCTTATTAAGTGCCATCTTTTATTCCTCCAAAGTATAAAATCTACACTTTAAAGGATTCACATTTACAGAGTTTTCTATTCAATTTTTAAACTGGTAATTCTTGACTTTAATTATTCTTAAACACATAAAGTATAAATTCAACAAATTAATATACTTTAATTACTGCTGATTTTCTTCAAGCATCTTAACCTTAGTATCATAAAGCTTTTTGGATAAATCTACATAATGAATATGCGGATTTTCATAACGCTGCTCTTCTTCCCATACCTTGTCTTTAAGCTGGTCAGCAACATAAGCTTTAATTTCTTTTAATTCCGGCTTATTATATACAAGCTCACCATCCTTAAATATAGGTACCTGAAGCTCCTTGACATCAACATTTTCAAACTTCATCTTCTTCCAAGGCTTTTTAGGATCCACATAAGCAAACGATTCATCACCATTAACTTCTTCATCATTAAGAGTTATTAAATCTGCCAAACCATATCCTGTTTCTCTGCTATATATTCTCCAAAGTCTCTTTTTACCCGGATTGGTAATCTTTTCAACATTTTCAGATATCTTAATCTTAGGAACATACTCTCCGTCTTTTCCATCCTTAACGGCAACAAGCTTGTAAACTCCTCCAAATACAGGATCCGACTTTGATGTAATCATTCTTTCTCCAACACCATATGAGTTAATCTTTGCACCCTGCTTATTTAAGGATCTTATAAGATATTCATCTACGCTGTTTGAAACAACGACATTACAATCCTCCATGCCGTTTGCATCAAGCTGTTTTCTGATCTTCTTTGAAAAATATGCAAGGTCTCCGCTGTCAATTCTTACACCCTTAAGTCTCTTGCCCATCGGTTCAAGGACCTCTTTTGCAACCTTAATTGCATTTACAAGACCACTCTTAAGGATGTCAAAGGTATCGATAAGAAGCACACAATTATCAGGATAAACCTCTGCATAAGCCTTAAATGCCTCATACTCATTATCAAAAAACTGAACCCAGCTGTGTGCCATTGTTCCTATGGCAGGAACACCAAACATCTCATCTGCCAGCACTGTAGCGGTTGCTGCCGCTCCACCTATATATGCTGCTCTTGCACCAAGAGTAGCGGCATCTGCACCATGTGCACGTCTTGCACCAAATTCCATAACGATAGCTCCCGTATCACCTGCTGCACGGCAGATTCTTGAAGCCTTTGTTGCGATAAGTGACTGGAAATTGATTGTAAGTAATAACATGGTTTCAAGAAGCTGAGCCTCTATAACCGGTGCAGTTACAGTAACAAGCGGAGTGTTTGGATAAACTATGGTTCCTTCAGGAACTGCATCTATATTACCGGTAAATTTGAAATTCTTTAGATACTCTAAGAAATCCTCTGAGAATTCGCCCTTCTTTCTGAGATATTCTATATCATCATCGTTAAATGAAAGATTTTGAATATACTCGATAAGCTGTTCAAGTCCTGCTGATACAACAAAACCACCATTGTCAGGATTATTACGATAGAACATATCAAATACTGCAATTCTGTCCTTATAACCCTTTTTAAAATATCCGTTGGACATCGTAAGCTCATAATAATCCATAAGCATAGTAAGATTTCTCATTTCTTAAGTACCTCCCTTTCAATATCTGCCGGTGTTTCGGCAAAAACCTTTGCTCCTTTTTCTATAAGAAAATCTCTGTCTCTGAAGCCCCAAAGACAGGTTATCAAATCAAGTCCTGCATTATTTGCAGTAGCCATATCTACCTCGGAATCACCAACATATACCGATTCTTCTATGCTGCTGTTTAAAAGCTTAAGTGCTTTAAAGCAGGAATCCGGTTCAGGCTTCCTTTTTATATCCGGACTGTCCCCTATAGCTATATCTATAACATCACTGAAAAACTTTTCTCTAAGCTGGTCAACAGCACTTTGAACCTTGTTGGATACTATAGCCATCTTAATGCCTTTATTTTTAAGATCATGCATAAGCGTAATTACACCGTCATAAGGCTTTGTCTTATCCTGATTGTGAACATTATAATACTCTTTAAAATAATTAAATGTCTTATCAAAGTCCTCATCCGGTATTCCGTCAGGTACAGACAGCTTCATAAGATTCTTTATTCCGTTTCCCAAAAAAAGTCTTATTTCGCCCTTTTTTCTTAACGGATAATTCATTTTTGAAAGTGCATAATTGACACTGTCTGATAAATCATCCAGTGTATCTAAAAGCGTTCCGTCTAAATCAAAAATCACAGTATTATAGCTCAGATTATATCCTATCAATTTAAAAATCCAATAATTTATCACATAAATTATAACAATCTCTCTATTAATCAACACCATCTTTTTCTGATCTTATTAATCATAAATATCAGCTTGTCTGCATTGCTCGTTTAGCACGCATACGAAGTGTTGGATCAAGTATCTTCTTTCTGATACGTATATGCTCAGGTGTTATCTCAAGAAGCTCATCAGTATCAATAAAGTCAAGAGCCTGCTCCAAGCTTAAAATCTTAGGAGGTGTAAGCTTAAGTGCTTCATCAGAACCTGATGCACGGGTATTGGTAAGCTGTTTCTTCTTACATACATTTACCTCTATATCCTCAGTCTTTCCGCACTGACCAACTACCATACCACCGTAAACCTGCTCACCCGGTCCTATAAAAAGAGTACCTCTTTCCTGAGCATTAAAGAGTCCGTAGGTAATTGCCTCACCGGCCTCAAAGGCTATAAGTGAGCCCTGACTTCTGTATGACATATCACCCTTATATGGCTCGTAGCCTTCAAATAAGGTGTTGATTATTCCGTTACCCTTCGTGGCGGTCATAAAATCACCTCTAAATCCGATAAGACCACGGGACGGAATCAAAAACTCAAGTCTGGTTGTACCATTTCCGGTAGGTGCCATACCCTGAAGCTCACCCTTACGATTGTTAAGCATATTTATTACCGTACCCGAAAACTCATCCGGTACATCTATAACTGCAAGTTCGAACGGCTCAAGCTTTTTACCCTTTTCATCCTCTTTATAAATAACCTCAGCCTTACTTACAGCAAATTCATATCCCTCTCTTCTCATATTTTCAATAAGAACCGAAAGATGAAGCTCGCCACGTCCCGATACCTTAAAGCACTCTGTAGTATCAGTTTCCTCAACTCTTAAAGAAACATCAGTATTTAACTCTCTGAAAAGTCTGTCTCTTAAATGCCTTGAAGTTACAAACTTTCCTTCCTTTCCGGCAAGCGGAGAATCATTTACCATAAAGTCCATGGAGATAGTCGGCTCGGAAATCTTCTGGAAAGGAATCGGCTCCGGATTTTCAGGTGAGCATATAGTATCTCCTATATGAATATCAGAAATACCGGATATGGCAACTATTGAACCGATACCTGCTTCATTAACCTCAACCTTATTTAATCCGTCAAATTCATAAAGCTTACCGATCTTAACCTTAACCTTTTTCTCAAGCTCATGAGCATTAACGATTACACATTCCTGATTAAGCTTAAGAATTCCGTTATCAACCTTACCGACACCTATTCTTCCTACATATTCATTGTAATCTATGGTACTTATAAGCACCTGTGTACCCGCATCAGGATCACCTGTAGGCGCAGGTATCGACTTTATAATAGTCTCAAATATGGGCTTCATATCCGTTCCCAGCTCATCTGCACTGTAAGATGCATATCCATCTCTTGCAGACGCATATACGAAAGGACAATCCAGCTGCTTTTCATTGGCATCAAGCTCAATCAAAAGCTCAAGAACCTCCTCTTCTACCTCAGCCGGTCTTGCTTCCGGTCTGTCTATCTTATTGATACAAACAATAACATTAAGATCAAGTTCAAGAGCTTTCTTAAGGACAAACTTTGTCTGTGGCATAGCACCCTCAAATGCATCAACAACAAGTATAACACCATTGACCATCTTGAGAACACGCTCAACCTCTCCACCGAAATCCGCATGTCCCGGAGTATCAATGATATTAATCTTAGTATTGCCATAAGTAACAGCTGTATTTTTGGAAAGAATGGTTATACCTCTTTCTCTTTCAATATCATTGGAGTCCATTACTCTTTCTGCTACTTCCTGATTCTCACGAAATACACCGCTTTGCTTTAAAAGCTCATCTACAAGTGTTGTCTTACCATGATCAACATGTGCAATTATCGCAACATTTCTTACGTCTTCTCTTGTTATCTTCATATCTCTTTACATCCTCTTTTATAAAATAATTCTTACAAACCCTTAAAAACCTTGTTATTGTAACACAGCACACCCAATATTTCAATCATAAAAATACATGTAGCCTATTAAAGAGACTTATCAGATATTATTAACAGTTAAATTATGTAAGGTTTGATTGTCATCCGACAATATAAGAGGGTGTCTGATGTAACATTTTGCCCAATTTGTTTAAAATCAGCAATATGGCATCGAATATATTAGCTCAGAAATCGATATGTCTGAGCGAAGCGAGTTTATCGATTTCGTGCTAATATAAAGATGGCATATGCCCTGATTTAACAAATTGATGGCAAGTTACAACAGACACCCTCTTATACTGGCGGATGCCAATCAAACCATCTAATTATACTTTAAAAAATGCAATTTGCTTTCTTAACTGTTCTGCAATTGTTTGTAAGCTGACTGCATTCTGTGAAATGATCTGGAAGGTTGAATTAAGCTCTTCCATAGATGCATTGGTTTCCTCTGTTGATGCAGCGTTTTCTTCTGATATTGCAGATAAGTCTTCCATAATGTTGATAAGACTTTCCTTTGTAACGTTGATTGTATCTGCCTTATCACCTGTATCTGAAACTGAGCTTTGAACTCTTGAAGCATTTTCAGAAAGTGCACTCATATCCTCTCTTGTGAGCATAATCTTATCAGACTGGGTTTCAAATTCAGAAACAAGCGAATCAACTGTTTGAACTGAGCTTATTGAATCCTCAACCAACTTTTGGGTAACCTCTTCAATCTTAACAACTGCATCCTGTGACTGGGTTGCAAGGTTGGATATTTCAGATGCAACTACAGCAAAGCCTCTTCCTGACTCTCCAGCTCTTGCAGCTTCTATGGTTGCATTTAATGAAAGAAGATTGGTCTGGTCTGCTATCTCCGAGATAATCTGAGTCATCTGTGATATCTCCTGAACAGAATTTGCTGTATTTTCAATAACGCCTCTGATAGAACTTACCGCTTCTGTAACATCACCATTTTGAGCAAGCAGGTCTTCCATAGCTATCATTGCTCTGTCACTTGCTTCCTTCATGCTGTCAACAAGCTCATTAAGTGTATGTATATTGTCTGTTATACCTTCTATATCATCACCAATCTGATTAGTGTTCTCAGATGAAGTCTGAACACTCTCAGCCTGAGAAAGTGAACCCTTCGTAATATCCTCTACAGCAGAAACAACCTGACTTGATGCCTCTGCAGCTCCTGATGCCGATGACGATAAGTCATAACCGGAAGCCTTAATCTGGTCTGCAAGAGTCTTGGTATTACCTATAACATCAGAAAGCTTATCCCTCAACTCTGAAACTGCTCTTGCTATGGTTCCTATTTCATCAGATCTCTTTGTAAGAACATACTCAACTTCTCTTGTTAAATCTCCACCTGCTATAACTTTAATATCGTCAGCAAGTAAATTCATCTTTCCTGATACAATACCTGCGAGAGAGAAGCCTATTGCACAGCTTATTGCACTAAATATAACTATCGCAATAACTATCTTTTTTACAAGCTTACCTATATCATCCTTAACATCAGCTGCCGGACGTCCGGTAAATACCATACCTATAATTTTTCCATCCGGGTTTTTAAGCGGAGTATAGTATCCGTAATAAGGTTTACCGCCTATATTAAGATTATTGGAATAACAATCATTTCCCGAATTAAGGACATCAAGAACATTAGCTGATGTAACAGCAGTACCAACCATTCTCTTTCCTTGTTTATCTATAAGTGTTGTCATTCTTCTTGTATCACCATAAAACAAGGTATAATCAAGTTTTGTTTTTTCATTAAGTTTATCTAACTGTTCCTGAAGCTCATCCTGAACCTCGACGCCTCCCTTATATAGAGTTTCGCCATCCAAGAACCAGTCACCGTCATATTCATTGGACATCTCATTTTCAAGCTGTACCGCACCTACCATAAGCTCTTCCTTAGTAAGCTTATAAACCATGTTTTTTGCAGACTTGATACTGATAAATCCAACCAACACAGCAGTAAGAACAAGAGCTATCGCTGAAAGGACGATAACCTTTACTATAATTTTTTCCTTAATTTTTCTCATACCTTATCCTCTCCTGTCGTAAAACAACATATATTTTAGTCATAATTTAAAAACATAATATAAACCTAAGCAATATAAACAACGTATACATTATAACATTATTTATTGC
>JAFUEG010000135.1 GCA_017464045.1 Lachnospiraceae bacterium | reverse complement strand
GATGACTGGCACTATGTGGTTGATAAGCTTGCTGCGGGTAAGGTTAAGCCGGAGGAGCTTATATCACACAGGTTTGAGCTGGATGAGATTGAGTGTGGTATGGAGATAATGCGTGATAAGAGCGAGGATTATGTTAAGGTTATGGGGGTTAATTATGATGAGGATACCAAGGAACATAGCTGTGTGATTGGGAGATTCGTTAAGTAGACTATGTGAAATAAAAGGATAGGTAAACTGTTAAATAAAAAGTGTGTAATGAGGTTGTGTGTAAAATGAAAATTACAGTTGCAGGAGCAGGATATGTAGGGTTATCGCTTGCAGTTTTACTGGCTCAAAATAATGAGGTTGAATTAGTTGATATCCTGGAAGAAAAAATCAAATTAATAAATGATAAACAATCGCCTATTCAGGATGATTATATTGAAGATTATCTGATAAATAAGGAGTTGTATTTGACAGCAACAACAGATAGTAAGAACGCATATAAAGAAGCGGATTATGTCATTGTGGCAACTCCTACTAGTTACGATAGTCGGAAGAATTTCTTTGATACATCTGCGGTTGAGAGTGTTATTGAGCAGGTTCTTGAAATAAATCAAGAGGCAGTTATAGTTATAAAATCAACCATACCTGTTGGATACACGGAGGAGCTTTGTGAGAGATTTAATACTGATAATATAATGTTTAGTCCCGAATTCTTGCGGGAATCAAGGTCACTGTATGATAATCTGTATCCAAGCCGTATCGTAGTAGGTGCGAAGGACAGCATGAAAGAAAAGGCAAAAATCTTTGCAAACTTGCTTGTATCAGGTGCCATAAAAGAAAATATAGAGGTTCTCATAATGGAACCTAAGGAGGCAGAAGCCGTCAAGCTTTTTGCCAATACATATCTGGCACTTCGAGTATCGTATTTTAATGAATTGGATACCTATGCTGAATTAAAGGGCTTAAATACTGCTAATATTATAAAGGGTGTGTGCCTTGATCCGAGAATAGGAGATTTTTACAACAATCCTTCATTTGGATACGGCGGTTATTGTCTGCCTAAGGATACGAAGCAGCTTTTGGCAAATTATGATGATGTGCCTCAAAATATGATAACGGCCATTGTAGAGAGTAATCGTACAAGGAAGGACTTTATCGCAGACAGGGTTTTGGAAAAAGCAGGGTATTACTCGTACTCAGGTGAAAATATAAAGTATAACAAGGAAAACGAGCATAACGTAACTATAGGTGTTTATAAGCTTACCATGAAATCAAACTCCGATAATTTTCGTCAATCCTCTATACAAGGTATAATGAAAAGGATAAAAGCTAAAGGTGCAAATGTTATAGTTTATGAGCCGATACTTGAAGCGGACAGTACATTTTTTGGGAGCAAGATAGTAAATAATCTTGAAGAGTTTAAGAAGACTTCGGATGTGATCATTGCTAACCGTATGAGTGGTGAACTGATGGATTGCAAGGAAAAGGTATATACAAGAGATTTGTTTGAGAGAGATTAAAAATGCACTATTACAATTAAGAGAATTATTCCGATAAAAAATATGGCGTATTTTGGCGTTTGATAAATGCAGGATATACTATGATTAAATTTTAAAATCTTTAACGGTAAGATAGTTAATTGTTTGGAGAAATTATATGGAAATAGAAGAATATAATGACAAAAATTATAAACTTTTGAAGCTTATTTCGGGTTTTGTTGTAGGTGAAGAATTGTTTTTTTCAGCATGGAATGAAAGAGGTTTTTTTAGCTATAATTTTAAGAATGGACAAGTAAAGTTTTTGACCTTTTTGCCTGAAGTTTTTCCGCAATGTAATTATGGACATTTCTGTAAAGTCGGTAGTGAAGTATATTTAATGCCATGCCACGGTAATTCAATTATTTGCTTAGATTCTGAAAATTGGGGAAAATATACGGAATATAAGTTGAATGAAAAAAAAATAGGTGAACCCAATACATGGTACGGAAATGCTTTTCATGTCGGAGACTGTTTGTATGTACGTCCATATAGCAGTCATTCCATTGCTTGCTTAAATATAAATAAAGGAAAAATTTCTTACTATGATGATTTTTATGAAAAAGTAAAAAGTAGGAAAGAAGCAGGGGATCGTCCTTTATTTATGGGAAATGCTTTATTGGATGGTAAAATGTATTTTGTATGTCAGAATACAAAAATACTTGTTGAATTTGATACAAGTAAGGCACAATCCCGGGTATTTGATATTGATGGGATAACAGGTAATTTGGAGAATGTTTGTAGTGATGGGGAGAATCTGTGGTTTTATCTTAATTCAGGTGATCTTATTAAGTGGAATAATAATCAGGGAATAAAAAAAGTATATAAGCAGCCTGTTAAAGGAAATGCAAACGAGAACTCGATTTGTTATTTTAATAATAAAATTTGGGTGGCTGGAAAAAGTTTGTATGAATGCGTTTCTGTCGATGTAAAAAATGATGAAGTACATATCCGTACATTTAATCGTGAGGTAGAAGAGACGCCGGGAAGTGGGACTTTGTGTGATGTAGGAAATATTTTGTTATATCTTCCAAATAAAAATGAACATGTTTATGTTATAGATGAAAAAAGTGACCTTTTAAAAGGATTTAGAATTGAACTTCGTGGAGAAGAATATATTTCATTTTTAAATGAAATGATGCACGATAAAATAAAAAATCGAAAAGTAGTTGAAGAAATAAACGATGATATGCTGAAATTATTTGTAAAAGAATTGAAGCATATGGAGGAAAATACTTAAAAGATGCAAAAAGCAGAAAAAAAGAATGGAAAAAAATTATACATAATATTTACTGCTGATATTCATGGGATCGGTGGAATGCAGATGTATGTATCGGGAATTGCAGATTATTTGACTCGTAATAATTTTGATGTTGTTATTTTTTTTCCGGGTTTAAATTATGGAGAATGTTTAATTCCTGATTTATCAAAATATGTTATAGGAGGTAATGAGCTTTTTTTTATAGAACCGGGTATGTTTAATGATAAACAGCTGGACAATATTTATAAATATAGTATCGAAAAAACCGGTATTAAGGTTGAAGAATATGAGAGAATATATGTAGAATCCCAAGCAGATATAGATGCTTTGTGGGCAGAATATTTTGCTATGAGAATGGGTGGTAAACATATCGGCTTGCTTCTTAATGAGACATTTGTTTCATTAAATAAAAGATATAAGGAATATAAGGATTTCTTTTGGCACATGTATGAGAATGGTCGGTTATATTCAACAAAGACAGATGTGTTT
>JAFUEG010000134.1 GCA_017464045.1 Lachnospiraceae bacterium | reverse complement strand
GCATTTCTACCCTACAAAGATTTGATACTATCATAAAACCCATGTTTGATAGTGCAGTCTATGATGAAATAATTATTAAGAATCCGGTAAAGGGTGTATACACTGAGATAAAAGGTGAGAGTCGTGAGGTTCCAAAGAAGGTTACTGCATTAACAGAGGAAGAACAGGATGAGTTTGTAGATTATGTATTATCTATGAAGAAACACTCTCATGTAAGATATTTGATTATATTCCTTCTTGGTACAGGGTGCAGAGTAGGTGAAGCATTGGCGCTACAGTGGGATGATGTAAATTTCGAAGAAAACAAAATATATATAAGACAAGCTGTAGCCTATCTTCCTATTGATGGTAAATATACTAATCTTATGAAGAGTACTAAGTCTGCAGCGGGTGATAGAACTATTCCTATGCTTACAGAAGTAAAGAAGGCGCTTGAATTACAACTGGAACAGCAGAATATAATTGGAGGTCCTCAGCCTGAATGTTGTGGATATTCTAATTTTGTATTTCTTTCAAAGAAGAATACTGTAATGACTAAAGCAAATGTGCTTGAACAGATCAAGCAGATTATTGAAGAGCATAATGAAGAGTATCCTGATCGAGAGATTCCTGTCATATCTACACATCAGCTCCGCCATACATTTGCAACAAGACTTTGTAGGAATTCGGATGACTTAAAAGCAATTCAGGAGATACTTGGACATAAGGATATAAGTACTACCCTTAATACATATGCCGATGCAACTAAGGAAGGTGTAGAGGATTCAATGAGAGCACTTGAAGGGGTAATGTTTAAGAGGAAGAAAAAGTGAAATATAAGTGATGGGATTATTATTCCCCATGGTTTGTACTATTGTATGAACTGTGGGGGTTTTTTGTAATGTTATATATGATGTGTATTCTTGAGTTATCTATATAAATAGGAAGAAACTCAGTCAAATTCATCTTTGAAGAATTTTTTGTTTTTGTAAAAAAGTAGCAAAAAAGTATAAATAAAATAGATGATGGTTTTATTTTGTTTCTTAAGAATAGTAGTAAAATAGCCATTTTAAAGAAAAAAAACACTGTGCCAATTTATGATACAATTGAAACGGAAAAAGATGCCTTTTTAGACCCAAAGATGCCTATGCGATTTTTGAGAAAGCTAGAATTTAAGCCATCTAAGACCATACAGACCTATCAGGATTTATACCCGGGCCGACGCCCCATAAGTAACAAAATACCTTCTCCAAAAGAGCTCGTCTACCCCGACGAGCTCTTTTACTATCCCTTATTTTATGCGGGTTCCCAGACTTTTCACCATTTTTATCCCATTTTTAATTTAGTTTACATAATGCCAAAATTTGAGTGATTTGTACCAAAAAATCGCGTCTTTTTGCGTCTAAAAATCGAATTTAATTAGATTTTTGTTACTTATCCTTACTCGACTTTTTTCGTTAATTTCTGTCTTTTTCAATAATTCGACCACTATATGTAGTGGTTGTTCTATTTCAATAAAAGCCCTGATTGTATCAATATCACCATATAAATCATGTTGGTTCAGTCTGTTTTTTGTTACATCGTTATGATATATTAGAGCAGTAACAGATAAATAATTATCTTCCAGGATAATACGCTGATTGAATTGGAGTTTTGTTATGAATAAGAATAAAGCGTTTTTTGGTTAATTCCAATTTTGATTATTTTACTGATTGATTTAATAATATTGGGATATGTATTTAAGATGGAAATTAATAGTATTCAGCCTGGAGAACCGGGTCACCCTACCGGATTAATGACCGCTTTTGTTGCTGTTATTTTACTTATTCCAACCGTGATTATTTCTGCTATTTTTGTTTTCATAACAAAAGTAAGGTACGATAAATTGTCAACTCATTACCCGAAGAATGATGGTTTAGTTGGAGATAAACACTCTGAAACTAATCAGGTGACAGTGGTTGATCTTTCTTATTACGAAAAAAAGAAGTAGATTGATATCCTTGTAAATGAGTATGATGATTAGATCCTTGTAAAACGGGCATTGCAACGGTATTTAACATAATTGTCAGCGGGCGTTGACAGATTGCCAAGCATGGTTGGTAGAGCTTTTTATGGGCCTCCTTTACGATTGATATGTAAAAACAATTCTAAGGAGGAACCATCAATGAAAACACATGTTATTAATCTGCTGCCTTTTAATAACAGAACAGAAATGTCGAGAACGGAGTATGTCATTAAAAAAGTTCTCGCCTTTATCCTGATTTTTTTTGTGGCCGGAGTTTTAGGAGAGGCTGTTGTAATCGGATTGTATACAGGAATGGGTTATGATCCACTTCATGGAATAATGCCTGAAGGGCAGATTGCCGGTCTGATTCCTTATTATGGATATATCCTGTTTTCTGTAATAGCGATACTGTATTGCAAATTAATAGAGAAGCGCAGCATGCGGGATATCGGATTTACGAAGCGGGGGACGGATTATCTGCTTGGGATCGGAGTTGCCGTAGCAATGCTTGTACTTGTCTTGTTCCTCTGCTTGGTAACAGGCTCCGTTTCCTTTTTGAGAATTAACCGAGACGTGAGCATTAGCGGGTTGCTGTTATGGGGGCTGGCCTTCATCATTCAGGGTTCTGAGGAAGAGATTCTTTGCAGGGGCTTTTTGATGAATACACTTAAAAAGAAGATACCTCTTCCGGCTGCCGTATTCATAAGTTCGACGGCATTTGTTATTCCTCACCTGATCATGACCCCAATCCTGGATTCGGGATTGGTATATGCACTGATCGGTATTGCGAATTTATACCTTATCTCTGTTTTATTCTCCATAATTGTTTTATGGCGTGGGAATATATGGGTTTCCTGCGGACTCCATGCAGCGTGGAATTATGTTTTGAACATAATCCTGGGACTTACGGTATCAGGAAATGATGCAAAGATGGACGGATTGTTTCTGATCGGGATAAACAAGCTTAACATTATCAATGGGTCAGAATATGGATTTGAGGCAGGAATAGCAACGACGGTTATAACAATAATAACGATTTGCGTTATTCTTTATATATGGAAAGCCAGGAGTGATAATAATGGAATTCAATAATAAACTGTATGAACTTCGTAAACAAAAGGGTCTTTCACAGGAAGAACTCGCAAATCGTTTGAACATTTCCCGCCAAACGGTTTCCAAATGGGAGGTTGGAGAATCTTCACCGGATATGGAAAAGCTTGTTGCAATCAGTGAACTTTTTGACATCTCACTGGATGAACTTGTGCTTGATAAAGCTGTGAAAAAAGAGGAGGCTTCGGAACAGGTAGTAAAATCCGAGTTGTACAGTGATATAAAAGAGCATGTATTAACGGAAGATAATAAGAAAAAAGCAAAGAAAGGGCTTAAGATAGCAGGCATAGTGCTGGGAGTACTGTTGCTGATCGATCTTGTTTCGATGATTATATATTTCGCTCTTTTCGGAATTCCTCAATACGCCTTATAGTTTTTTCAATGGCCAATTATATTATACCGTTTTGTATAATAACAGTAGTCTATGCTATTATTTCATCTATAAATATGAATTAGCTGAAACATCTTTTATTGATAGTTTCACTAAAATAGTGATAGTTGTAAAGTGAGATGGATAAAACGAGTAGTTTGTAAAAGTTTATTTCAGTAAAACGAACAAGAAAGAGAGATTTTTATGGAAAAGTATATTGAAGGAAATAAAGCGGCTTGGGAAGAAGCTTTTGATAAAAGGGATGCCTCATGGGGCACCGATATAACGGAACGTATACAGAAAGAAGACTATCCGTTTTTTGAAAAGGAAATGGCGGATGCTTTGAAAAACATGGATACGAAAGGAAAGACTATCGGTCAGTTTTGTTGTAACAACGGTCGAGAGCTGCTTTCTTTGGTAAAAAGCGGAAATGCCTCAAAGGGTGTTGGATTTGACATTGCTGAAAATCAAGTGGCTTTTGCAAATGAAAAAGCAAAAGAATTGAACCTGCCTTGTATATTTGAAGCTGTGAATGTTTATGATATTGATGATCGTTTTAGAGAACAGTTTGATATTGTGATCATCACTATCGGAGCACTATGCTGGTTTGAAAATCTGAATCGCTTTTTTGAAATCGTGGCAAAATGCATGAAACCCGGAGCAGTGATCGTGCTTAATGAACAGCATCCCTGCACGAATATGCTAGCTACGGAAGGCGATGCTGAGTTTGATCCTGAGCATAAGATGGAATGTCATTTTTCTTACTTTGAACATGAATGGACCGGGAATGGCGGCATGTATTATATGACGCTGAAGAACTATCATTCTAAGACTTTTACCGATTATACTCATTCATTGTCAGAAATAATATCCGGAATGTGTAATAACGGAATTGTCATCACCGGGCTAAAGGAGTTTGATCATGATATCAGCGGTGGGTTTTCCTCAATAGATCATAGGGGTTATCCACTGTCAATGATCCTACAGGGAAATAAACAATAAAT
>JAFUEG010000133.1 GCA_017464045.1 Lachnospiraceae bacterium | reverse complement strand
CATCGTTTTTCATAAAACTCATTATAATTAGGCAAAAATGTTTTCACGCTTATGCCCTTTAAATCTCCTTTGTATAATACATAAGAAGCGTTATATAACTGATGATTTACATATAAAGGGGCTCCTACAATAATTACCATATCAAGTATAGATGATACTGCAATTAAATCCTTGATAGCTACTTTACACTTATCAAGCAGGCTTTTCTGATAGAATAAATCCCCACAGGTATAGCCTGTTATGGCAAGTTCAGGAAATGCCACAAGATTTACTCCCTCCTTAAATGCCTCATCAATCTTCTCGATTATCTTGTTCTTGTTGTAGGTTACGTCTGCCACTTTTAAATCAGGTACGGCAGCAGCCACTCTGTAAAAGTCATACATAATTATTTAACCTGCCTTTCGTCCAAATCCTTAGTCAGAGTTCTTAAGTAATGAACCACCACTCCGGCTTCAGATGGTATAAAATAGTTTTTGTCCAATTCTTCGTATTTAAAATTATTCGGATGACCTTCTTTTACCCTATCCAAATAAGTTTTAAGCTCAGAAAATCTCATATAATAGATTTCATTTCTTGCAGTGAACATTATTATCAAAAAACTGATACCGTTCTGCTTCTCGAAATCCTCCATAAACTTTATCTGGTGCTCATGTATATTCCTTAATGTAAATGTATCCTTAGCACATTCCTTAGCATCGAAGCATATCGGAACCCCCTGCACCACACCGATATAATCGACAGTAGAATCCTTTTCAAAATATGCAAGACTTATATTGCCGTTCTCCTTATCTACCTTAACAGGTGTAATCGGTGTCGGAATTTTCTGAACTAAACCCAATCCTTTATCTCTATATGTTTCATTGGCGTAATTAATAAGTTCTTCTAAGGTTGACCCTCTTAAGCCTCTTGAATTCCAAGTTGCCATCTTAAGCCTTCTCCTTCGCATATTTTAATAAATATATCCGGCAAATCGGCGTGTACATTAATATCTTTTTCTTCCCAAAATACATCGCCCGCATGTAAAAGTTGATTTTTAAGACCATACTTATCCTGCATATAAGAATTTGTCTTTACATCACCGTATTTTTTATCGCCTATTATATAAAAGCCAAGCTGTGCAAGATGCGCTCTGATTTGATGCGTCTTACCTGTTATAAGTTTAACCTTTATCAGACTGTAATTACCATTAGTTGAAATAGGATAAAAATATGTCTCTATTCTATCATACTTTTTATTTACAGTCTCACCTTTATTCTCAAGATTTTTATATTCACTTTCTGTAATAATATCAGATTTATATTTTTCACTGTCCCTTGTTATATAACCTTTACAGTTTAATTTACTGTCAAAGTGGCCTTTTACGATTGTATAATAATACTTATTAATCGATCTTTCCTTAAATGCTTTGGTAAGCATCTGACTTCCCTTTAAGGATATACCGGCAAAGATTATACCGGATGTATTCCTGTCGAGCCTGTTACATATTGATGGTTTAAAAAGATTAAGCTCATTCTTGTCAATAATATTATTCTCTATTGTATAATCAATTACAGCATCATTTATTGAATAATCTTCCCTTTTTGCCCTCTGAGAAAGTATTCCGACAGGTTTATTCACAGCCATAATATCTTCATCAATATATAAAACATTTAATGTGAAATTATTATCATTCTTTATTATATATTCGTTATATAGCCTATTATAGTTTACATAATTATTTTCTTGTGAATCATCTTTCGATATATTAGATTTATTAGTATTCTGAAACTTCTCTATTGTCTCATCACTTAGATAAATCTTTATATTATCTCCTTCGGAAATAATCTCACTACCATCGGCTTTTTTATCATTTAATTTTATATTCTTCTTTCGAAGCATCTTATATACAAATGATGATGGAGCTTTATCAAGATACTTCATCAGGAATTTATTAAGTCTCTGTCCGGCAAAATTACCCGCTATAATAATTTCTCTCATATTTTTCGTTCTTACTCTTAATTATTCACAATCGTAACTATAGCACATAAATTTTATTTCAATTAAATCTTATATAATCTTAAACACATGTCACAAGTATTCTCTCAACAATGTGCTTATCAATTCTTTCGTTTTTTTCATTTGCCTTTGATACGGAATTAACCTTCTTTATATATTCATCCTTTTCATCTGTAACAAATATCGTATAAGAAAATTTAGTTCCGCTTATACAATTTTTAATCCATTTGATATAATCATTTTTTCTGGTTTTATAATTTTTGTCCTCGATATATGCATATATCCTTCCGTTGCTTACGCATAAAGACTGAAAAAATTTCATACCTGCACTCTCGGTAATAACCACATCATATAATAAAATTCCGTTTTGCGAAGCAGTTTTATCTTTTATAGATTCATAGGTTTCTTTATCCAATGGTTTAAAAGTTATACACATAATATATGAAATCAGGAATTTGGCAAATGGCAACACCATAATAATTGCAAATATAATCATAATCCTCTGAGTTGATCCATACATTATAAGCATTGTTATAATTATAAATGAAATCATAGCAGCAAAAATAAGCTATATAATCAGCTTACTTTTCTTATATGAATTCATATATCCGTATTCGCCTTTTTGATATTTATTAAACATTATGCTCTCCGATATCTAATCATTTAATAAATTTTACAATAAAATCCTTTGGCATAATCTTGCACAAAGCCCTAAATACTTTCATGGATAAGCCATATACCGACACTGTTTTACCGTGAAATGTATCCTTTAGCGCAGATTCAACAACTTTTTCCGGTTTAGCTCTGAAAACTTTTTTATACAGCTTGACATCGTTATATTTCTCTGCTATATCGAAAAATTCTGTTGACACAGGTCCGGGACATACCGAAGTTACGGATATTCCTCTTGGTTTAAGTTCTTGATTAAGAGCTCTTGATAAGCTTAATACATATGCTTTTGTAGCAGCATATACTGCAAATGAAGGTTGTGGCAGAAAGGCAGCAGACGATGCAATATTGATTATATTACCGTTTCCGCAGGACATATACGGCAAAGTTATATTAATCATCTTCGTTAGTGCAGTACAATTAATATCTATCATTCCGATATTATCTGACAAAATATCTTCAAATTTACCTATCATTCCGTAGCCTGAAGCATTAACCAATAATCTGACAGAAGGCTTCTCTTTGGCTAAGGCTTCTTCAATCTCACAAACATCCTTATCACAAGTTAGATCAACAGCGAAAATTCTAGT
>JAFUEG010000132.1 GCA_017464045.1 Lachnospiraceae bacterium | reverse complement strand
GTACTGGAGTGAGTCAGGATATGAATATGAAACGACAAGGATAGATTATAAGTCGGATTTGGACGATGCTTTTTCAAAGATGTATTATGAAAAGACTTATATGGATATGAATCATGCGGCTATGAATATGGCAGCGGTTCATCCGGAAATAAAATCTTATCTGCATATTACTTCAGATAGTGAAAAGTGTCTTATAAATATCAGGGAGAATGGCTGATGGCACAAAGAAATAAAAAGGATGACAACTTAATAGAACTTTGTGAAGGTGCGGTTCTTTGTGAAGATTTTTTTGAGCAAAAGGAGAAAAGAATTCTTACACTTTTACTAAAAGGCTTTATTGTCTATCTTTTATCAATGGGGACAATAGGCTTTTATCTGTCTGCCATTCATGCTGAATATAATGTTCTGCTTTGCCATCTTGTGGTATTTGTATTTGCAATTTTATGTTCCATGCTTTATTACAGACTGCTTACAGAAAATCTTGGATATTTCTTTTTGTTTGCACTGTTTGCAAGTTTGGTTTATTTGTTCAGAATATATATAAACAGCGGATTCTATGCGATAGTTAACATGTCTGTTGATGAAGCGGCACAATACTTTGATGTGGATATTCAAAGACTTTATAATGAACAGATTACTAACAGATATGTTACGATAACCATGACTGCGCTCTTTATCGGAATTGTTCTTGATATCTTGCTTAATGTCTATATTTCAAGACGAATGCAGTATGCTACAGCTATGTTCATCGTTATGTTTTTTAATGTTATTCCTCTTTATATGACCTTGGAACCGGATATATTATATGCAATGATGCTGCTTGTAGGAATATCTATGGCATATGTAATAAAGGTGAGCAGACATTATAGTCCTCAGGTTGCTATAAAAAGAAGTGATTCAAAATATGAAACCAGAGGAAAAAAGAAAAAAGAGTTTTTTTATACCTATGATATTAAAGCACTTTCTCAGGCAGCTCTTACAGTTTTTTTATTTGTTGCCATAGTGGTAACTTTAGTAAGTTCGATTAGACCTAAGGAAAGTTTTAATGTAGGATATAAACAAAATAAATATAAAGAAGTTACTATGGCTGCAGTAGGTGTGTTTCTTACCGATGGTTGGGCAGGTTTCTTTAATTTTGGACAGGATAAGGGTGGTATGAATAGTGGTAAGCTTGGTACAGTATCAAGTATAAAACTTGATTATCAGACAGATATAATGATTAAGATGACTCCATATTCATTTGACACTATCTATCTTAAACATTTTGTTGGAGAAAGCTATAATCCTTACGAAAATTACTGGACAAGTATAAGATATTTTGAAGATGAAGAAGATGCTTTGGAACTTACAAGCCCTGAGGCAGAGGCTTTAAAGAAAAATTATGAAGATGGTGGTGTTAATTCCGCCATGGGTATTATAGGAATCAGAAATGTAGACGGTGACAGAAATGGAATCTATGAGCCGTATTATATGGGAGAAATAGCAGATTATAATGATGTAGGCTACATTAATGAGGTGTTTTATCCAAGGTTAAATGGAAATGAAACAATAGTTGATTCAAGTCTGTATGATGGGGAGCCGTATACTGAGATGGATCTTTATGTGCCTGATGAAAATATAGAAGCTATAGAGGAATTTATTCAAAATTTTGATTATACCGGTAGTGATGAAGAGATAATTGCTAATCTGGTTAATTACTATCAGGATAATATTCCATATACAATAAAACCGGGTAAAACTCCGAGAAAAAAGGATTTTGTAAATTATTTTCTTTCAGAAAATAAAAAGGGGTATTGTGCACATTATGCTTCAGCAGCAACTCTTATATTAAGATATCTTGGCATCCCAACGAGATATGTTGAGGGATATGCGGTAAGCTATTATCAGCTTTCAGATGCGGAACTTGTTGAGGGAAAAGATTTTTCGGATTATTATGATGGATATTCTGAACTCGGTGAAACTGCTGTCCTTCAGATAAATGCAACTGATGCAGATGCTCATGCATGGATAGAGGTATATAGCAAGGATAAAGGCTGGTATCTTGTGGATGTTACTCCATCAGGAGAGATTGAAGAAAATGAAGATTTCTGGGAAATGTTTGATAACATAATGAATAATAACGATTCTGATGACGAAAATGATGATGGTGGTCAGCTAAATATAAATATATCGGATGGATTCGTAAAAAAAGTAGTTTATGTTATTATGGGAATCATAGCTGCGATTGTAGTTTTGTTATTGGGTATCAGAGCTGCCGCAGGTCTTATATTGCTAATCAGATTTTTAAAGTCAGGATTAAGTGACAGACTTATAATTAGATATTCAATTTATTATAAAAGGAAAAGTAAATTTAATAAAGAATTTAAGAAAAAAATTAATTATCATGAACAGATACAATATATCTATAATAGTAAACGGGAGAAACTATATAAGAAAAATGCATCAAAGGCTATGGAATTTGAGAAGCAGTTTGAGTATGAAAGAATTATAGATATTTTAGACAGGGCAGGATTTTCAAACAAAGAAATTGCACGTGAAGAATATGATTATGTGTGTAAAATGCTGTTTTAGATGTTGAACAAAAAAAATATTAATGTTATTATATTGTTTTGGTAAAAGGAATTGACCATGGGAAAGAAGAAGTTTGAAAAGCTTTTATTTAAAAACACTCTTGCCTTGGCAGTGCCGGCTATATTGGTTTTATCCGTGTTGATGTTTATGTTCATAAAATATCCCGTGCTCGAACAGACCAGACTGATAAATATCAGTGGGGATGATTTGTATAAAAGGGTATCAGAACTGTATAGATTGGGTGAAACAAATGTAAAGCTTAACGCCGGTGATTTGACATATGCAGGTTTTAATTATTATGTCAATGGAAAGGTTAAAGGCGGATATTATTACCAGTTAAATGAAGACAGGGTTATATTTTATATTATAGAAACAAATAATCCTCCTATGAAAATAGACGGTAAAAATATAAAAGCAAGAATTATTAAAGACAGCATTTCAACAGAATATATAGTTAATCAGCTTGTGGAAGCAGGCGGCTTTGAGGGACAAATAAAGGATGATTTTTTCAGTGAATATGTAATTAGTGAATGTGATTATCCGGTTACATATATTACTATGTTATATATATTATTTGCGTCTCCTATAGTTGTAAGTGTCCTGATTATTGCATATACTCTTTTGGTATGGACAAATCCTTCACTACACGGACAGGCAAGGCAGCTTTCGCTTTATGGTGATACAGCTGCAGTAATTGAAGAACTTAACCTTCAGCTTGCGAATCATATGATATACAGGTTAAATAATATTTATGTTACGGAAGATTATCTCATAGTCAGTTATTTGATAAAAACAGATGTTATTAAGCTTGATAAGATTAAGGAAATTGAAAAGGCAGAGGTTGAAAAACATATGTTGCCTTGGAAAAAAGAAAGAGTGTTTAAACTGCGATTTTTCACAGAATTAAAAACGGAATATGAACTTGAACTGGTAAATGAAGATACATTAAATGACATAATAGATTATGTCAGTGTTATGCATTAGGATTTTTTTGAAAGTGAGGAAATATATAAGATGAAAGAGAAGTTAAGTGCTATTAAGGAACAGACTCTTGCCAAAATTGAGCAGGCGCAGGATGCATCGGTAATCAATGATATCAAGGTTGCTATCCTCGGAAAAAAGGGTGAGCTTACCCAGGTGTTAAAGAGTATGAAGGATGTTGCACCGGAGGACAGACCAAAGGTTGGTCAGATGGTCAATGAGGTAAGACAAAATATAGAAGAGAAACTTGATGAAAAGCTTAAGGCCATTAATCGTGCTGCCAGAGCGGAGAAAATGAAGAGAGCAACCATAGATGTTACTCTTCCGGGTGTAAAGAAGATTGACGGCCACAGACACCCTAACCAGACAGCACTTGAAGATTTAGAGAGAGTATTTATCGGTATGGGTTATGAGATTGTATCAGGTCCTGAGGTAGAGTATGATAAGTACAATTTCGAGCTTCTCAATATACCTGCTAATCATCCTGCTAAGGATGAGCAGGATACATTTTATATTACTAAGGATATACTGCTTAGAACACAGACATCCTCTGTTCAGGCAAGAATTATGGAACAGGGCAAGCTCCCGATAAGAATCCTTTCACCGGGACGAGTATTCAGATCTGATGAAGTGGATGCAACACATTCACCATCCTTCCATCAGGTTGAGGGACTTGTTATAGATAAAAATATTACGATGGCAGACTTAAAGGGAACTCTTGCACAGTGGGCAAAGGAATTCTTTGGTCCAAATACAAAGACTAAATTCAGACCACATCATTTCCCGTTTACAGAGCCTTCGGCAGAGGTTGATATAACCTGCTTTAAGTGCGGCGGAAAGGGCTGCCGTGTATGTAAGGGAAGCGGCTGGATAGAGATTTTAGGATGTGGTATGGTTCATCCGCATGTGCTTGAAATGTGTGGAATTGATCCTGAAGAATATTCCGGATTTGCGTTTGGTATCGGACTTGAAAGAATAACACTTCTTAAGTACGAGATAGATGATATGAGACTTCTTTATGAAAATGATATGAGATTTTTACAGCAGTGGTAGAAAGGAGATATAAAGATGAATACACCGATTTCATGGATTAAAGCATATGTTCCGGATTTGGACGTGGATATAGAAACCTTTGTAAATAAGATGACTCTTTCGGGTTCTCATGTAGAAAACTATGTGAAGAAGGATAAAAATTTAGAGAAGATTGTAGTAGGTAAGATTGAAACCTTAGAGAAGCATCCTGATGCAGACAAACTGGTTGTATGTCAGGTTAATATGGGTGCTGAAACCTTACAGATAGTAACAGGTGCAAAAAATGTTAAAGAGGGTGACCTTATTCCGGTTGTTCTTGATGGCGGTAAGGTGGCTGCAGCACACGGAGATAATACCGAGTATCCTGATGGTATCAAGATTAAAAAGGGTAAGCTTCGTGGCGTTGAAAGTAACGGTATGATGTGCGGTATAGAGGAG
>JAFUEG010000131.1 GCA_017464045.1 Lachnospiraceae bacterium | reverse complement strand
GACTCATTTTTTATAGCCGCTATGGACTCATCAAGTACCGCCTCGTCCTCCTTGCCCCAACGGTCAAGCATGTTAGCATAGCCCTCGATAACCGCAATCGGTGTACGAAGCTCATGGGAAGCATCATTTACAAAGCGCGCCTGCTGGTTGTAGGTATCATGCATTCTTTTTATCAGGTTATTCATCGCCTGCTCGATACCCATAAGATCCTCGTCTCCAAGTGAAAGTGCCTTTTCATCCTCAGGACTCATATGTGTAATCGCATCCTCGATACGATGAAACTTCTGCTCATCAAAGGTAAGACGGCTTATCTCATCCGCCTTTAAAGCAAGGTCATCAAGAGGTTTAAGTGTCTTTCTTATCTTTCTGTAATCTCCGTAATGCGACAGCAAAAGATTCATCATCTGAAAGAAAAATGCAATGCTCACCATAATTAAACTGAATATAAGCACGCCATATGCATTTATACTGACAAGCCTTTCTCCCCTATCAGAAAAATTATAGGTAAGTGAAGTAATTCCATCAGGCATTGAAAGCCATCTTTCCCTGTTCCATTCAAAAAAATCGAGTCTGTCAATCTCAACAAAAAGCATCCAGCCAAAGGTCAGCGCAAAAAGCAAAAACAAATCACTCGAAAAATATAATCCCCATTTTTTCACCATATGCTGACGGTTAAGCTTTTTAGCAATGGATGTGGTTTTTTTACTTTCCTGTTTTCTCTCCGCCATAGTATATATACCTTTCTATAACATATGCCTGCCTTTTAAATTAAAAAAGCAGGCATTTTTATTTATTATAATATTCATACAGTATTTATAATCCATATCGTATATGATTCTATTACATCATTAATTTAATAGACATATCCTATTCCGACTTGATAACATATCCTACCCCGCGAATTGTCTGTATCAGCTTGATATCATATTTCTCATCTATCTTGGTTCGCAGGTATCTTATATATACATCAACAACATTTGTCTCTCCCACATAGTCATAGCCGCACACCTTTTCAAGAAGGGTGTCACGCGACAGTACTATATCTATATTTTCAAGCAGGGTTTTTAACATCAAAAACTCCCTGTTCGTAAGCTCGATTTCCTCGCCTCTGTAGGTAACTTTGTGCTTTGGTACATCGAGCACAAGATCCTTTATCATAAATATTTCACTCTGTCCGCTTTCTTTATTGACAGGCATATTTAAGTTGTCAAGATTACCGTTTACTTCTGCATAATCATTCAAATCCGTATGCTGATTATTGTTGCAATGTGTCTTAAGTGCAACTCTTATTCTCGCCAAAAGCTCCTCTATGGCAAATGGCTTTGTAATATAATCAATAGCTCCGGCATCCAGTCCCGATACCTTATCCATAACGGCATCTCTTGCCGTAAGAAGGATAACCGGAGTCGGCTTTTCATTTTGGAGTCTTCTTAAAACCTCCAATCCGTTCAAGCCCGGGAGCATAATATCAAGCAGTATCAGCGTGTAGTCACCTGCAAGTGCCATATCAAGTGCAACTCTTCCATCATGAGCCTTCTCGACCTCATATCCCTCATGCTTTAATTCAAGCTCGATAAATCTTGCAAGCTTTTCTTCATCCTCAACCACAAGTATTTTTACTCCCATAGTTCTTACCCTCTTTTTTTCATTTTATTTTATTATTCTATCTTGCTTAATCAGAGATTTCATTCTCATATTTAACTATAAACATTTCAGATAAAATCCGGATTTTGAACCTTGTATCTAAAATTGTCTGTCTTTTTAGTTGTTCTTGAACTCATCCTTTACCTGTCCAGTAAACTCTGAAGCCTTTTCCATAACCTTATTAACCTCATCATTATTTCCTGTTCCTACTATTGTGTATCTGTAATCACAGAAGAGTGAAACAATTATAAGTATTACAAGTATCCACCATGCTGCAAGGAGTGCTATAAGTGCTACCCATAAAGGTATATCAAGAATTGTCTTATCCTTGTGCTCAACCTTAAGATGATTATCGTTAAGATATCTTGCTGCCTTCTTGAGCATCTTACCTAACTTCTTACCAACGCTTTCCTCGTTGCTTCTTTCCTCACCCTCTTTTACTATGGCAGGAACATCAGCATACTTTGGCTGGTCGGATGCATCTGTTGAGTATGAAGTCTGCTCAGGGGATTTTACCTTACCCTGCTTTTCAAGATAAACCATTGCATCAAGTAAATCTCCGTTTGACTTTTCAAGTGCCTCTTTGGCTTCCTCGTAAGAAACATTTGCACGCTCTCTTAACTTTTCAACCTTTTCTAATTCTTCCATATCTTTATCCTCTCTTTCCTAAACTCTATTATGGTTTTGATTTATTTATCAGGATTTTTATTTTCTGATTATTATTTTCTATGTCCTCCTGACAGTACCTAATATAAACCATAATTATTAGAGAGTCCTTAGACCAAAATTAAAATTAGATTAAAATTTAAATTAATTTTTTAATTTTTTCTTTTAAAAACAAATTGTATTTTCATCACTATATCTCAAAAGATATATCAACTGTAAAATATAAATCTTTACCCTATATATTTTCTGAAAAATCTGCACTCATCATCATTACATACCGATGCCATATCAAGTCTCATATTACAATGGAACACATGTCCCAAAGGCTTTTCTCCGTCAGCATAAAAATGATATTCAAACGGTACTCCGATATCCTCCAACCTGCCGCATAGCTTTCCCGCATCCTTCATAAGAAAATCTCCGGTGGCTGTCATAACATATGCAGGAGGAAATTTTTCATTAACATGGGGAATAACATCTATTAAATCAAGTTCCTCATCAGTTCCGTTATCTTCAAATAAAAAGCACGCCAAATCCTTAAGTCCTGCATTGTTCTTTTCAGAAGTAAAGCTATACTTACCGCAGTTTAAAGCAACAGCTTTTATTTTCAGATTATCCTGTGGTTTAAAAATAATATTATTGTAAGTTTCGGATTTCTCATCATTAAAATCTTTATTCTGCATATATGAATTTACTTTTTCAACATATTTTTCATCATTCATTAAATTAAGATATATTCCAAGTAAATTTGCTCCTGCCGAATCTCCGACCGCAAAAACATTATCTGTATCAAAACCATACTCCAAAGAATGGGCATATATCCATCTGAAAACCGAATCTGTATCCAAAACAGACGCAGGAAACCTGTCTTCAGGTGCGAGTCTGTAAGAATAATTAACAACTGCAAAGCCCCTCTCGGCAAGACTCATGCAATAATACTGATATACATCCTTATCTCCGTACACCCATCCTCCGCCATGACAACTTACTATAACCGGAAGTCTTTTCATATCGGTTGATTTAGAATTTTTTTTTTCTGTACCCTCTGTATTTTTTATATTTTTCGGTCTATATACATCAAGCAGATTCCATTTTTCAAACTCTCCGTAACTTATATCATCATACCTGATTATATCATCAGGTGTTGTTAGACCAGCATCTCTCTTTTTATCAGACGCATCAAACATACGCCTTGTCACATCAGGAAGTGACATAATTTACTCCTCCTTTTTAAGCCTGAAGCCCTTACCACTATTATGCTTCTTTTCTTTCTTATCCAATGTTTTGGCTGTATTATCATTATCAGATTTATCTTCAGTACCTTTATCAAAAGCTTCTTCATATAAAATCGTATCAGAATCTTCCTGTGTTGCATTTTTCATAACAGATATATTTTTAAATACCTCATCTCCTGCAACGATAACATGCTGATTTCCGCCAAAAGTAATTCCTCCGAGAACATCTTTTATAAAACTTATTACCAGAACCACACCAATTAAAATAACAATTGCACCAAGGAATTTTTTTAATGTATTGGCTACGGACACCATAATTTTTATCGATTGCTGCAGGACACCGTCCATGGATTTTCCACCAACATTTAAATCAACATTTATGATTATATCACTTACATCCATTCTTACATATCCACGTGTCGGCATAAACTTCCTAGCGGCATCATCCAGAACGACTTCATATTCTGCATCATCGAGATATGGCGTTTTTTCTATTTTTCCCTCCAAAGAAAGAATTGGAGGTTTTTCTCCCTTTTTCAGAAAATAAAAATCCCTGCATTTTTCAGAAAATTCACTTACCTGTTCATCTATAACACTGCCTTCTGAAGTCTTAATAACTATAAATCTTCCATCGTTAATCTGCGCAAGATAATAACAGTCTTCCTCATATAACATGCCTGTATAATTTTCATTTTTTAAAAACAATTCACCTATATCCACAATATAAATTTCTACAGTAGTACCTACCACAGGAATATTGCCATCCTGATAATTATTGAGATTTTTTGACATCTCATCCATATTTATATTGTTTCCAAATAGCAAGAAGAAACCAACTTCTATAAAAAAAACAGCTGCTATAAAGTTTACAATTACTTTCATACTCACAAGTTTCCTACATAAAAATTCCTAAAAATATCTATAATAATTATAACTCAATAATTATCATTAAACAATTTATATTTTTGTAGTTATAATAAATGTACTTATGATATAATAAGCTTTGCAGCATATATAATTATGTTATTTACATTACACGTAAAAAAAGGCAGGAAAAGCTATGTCAACTTTTGTATTAAAAATAATCGCCATACTATCCATGACTATAGATCATATAGGTGCCGCAATAGGAACAACATGCAAAGACGGAAACCTATATCTAAGCGGGATTATACCCCTTAATATATATAATCTGTTAAGGTGTATAGGACGAATCGCATTTCCAATATACTGCTATCTTATCGTGGAAGGTTTTTTTCATACAAGAAATGTCAAAAAATATGCACTCAGATTATTTATATTTTCAATCATATCACAGGTGCCGTTTTCACTGGCATTTTTAAAATCTGCGACGGATTTCAGTGATTTAAATGTTTACTTTACGCTTTTGTTCGGCCTTATCTGCGTTCTACTTGCTGACGAAGCAAAAAAGCATTACAGAGAATGTAAAGAAACCGGAACATCCGCTGTTTTATATACTGTGGTATATCCTCTTGCAATAGTTTTGATTATGATTATTTCTGTCATAATACATACAGATTACTCAGCCTACGGAATCCTGCTAATTCTTTTATTTTACTTTTTTAGATTAGATAAAGAAAAACCTTTTTTTGAAAAACAAAACGCAAAAAAATTTATGTTGCTTTTTATTTCAATTGCGATTAGTACAATCGTTTTCTCAAACACGGTCGAGCTGCTTGGATTACTCGCAATGATTCCGATAGGCTTTCATAACAATAAAAAGGGACCGTCTATGAAATACGTGTTTTACGCATACTATCCGGTCCACTTAATTATTCTTTATATGATTTTTATAAAATTGCATGGATAAAAATTACATATTATCAAGCTCCTCAACCAACGAATCCATCTTGTTCTTAATTGTATTACTTATATCAGTGATGTTTGCTGATGAAGCAGCTATCTCCTCTGTTGCAGCCGCAAGATTTTGTGTTCTGTCACGAACCTTTCCGACTATAGAAAGAAGTGTATTGGCCTCCTTCATAATCTCCGATATGGCTCTTTCGATTCTATCCTGTCCTTCATTACTCTTTCCGGCAGTTTCCTTGGAATTTCCTGCAAGCTCATTTATCTCACTTGCGACAACCGCAAAGCCTCTTCCTGCCTCTCCGGCTCTTGCTGCCTCGATAGAAGCATTGAGAGCAAGAAGGTTTGTCTTTGATGCTATAGAAACGACCTCATCATTATTTTCATGAAGCTCATCAAGAATATCCTTTATAGCTGCAAAGGATTTTGAAAGATTATTACAGAAATTAGTAACATCCTCAACCTCATCGGATATAGCCGAGCTTTCATTTGCATTTGCGCTATTTCCTTCCTCCATCTGCTGAACAGAGCTGTTAAGCATTTCAAACTCTGAATTGATATTTTCAGCTATTTTATGTACTGCCTGCTGCTGCTTATTGATATCATTCATAAGCTTGGTAATTTCTTCTTTTTCTTCTGAAACCATATCCTTGATATAGTAGATACAGTTTTCCTTAACATTAAATCCGTTATGTATGGCAACCGCCATCTCATGACAGCTCTCATATCCACAGCAGGAGCAGTCTCTGTGTCTTTGCTCATCTGTAAATTTTCTCATGCTGTTAAATATTTCATTAAGCTGTGAGTTAGTCGGCTGACTATGCTTACAGCCTGCTGAACGGTCTGTATACTTTCTTAAGAAGTCATTTAAATTAAGCTGCTCAAACTGCTTATTGAGATACTTTAATCTTTCTTCAGGTGAAAGTTTCTTGGACCATGCATGCTTCTTCATCTCATTTTTGCTGTCTTCCCTTATCTTAAGAAGATTGTACATGGTATCCTCAGTTTTGTTTTTCTCCGGTTCTGTACCAGTTCCATAGATACAGCCGGATGCACAGTTAAGAGCATCCACGAAAAGATATGGTGTCTTACCGCCGGCAATTCTATCCTTGTTTTGCTCAAGGTAATGATACATATGCTTTTCGCCCTCCATCTGACGAACCAAAGCACTCTCACCAAGGAACCAATATACATTTTCCTTAAGTCCTCCCGGCATAGGATAGATGGAGCCAAGTCCGTACTCTATCTCATCAGTACAATCAGGTCCGTAAATATTGTGTGCTCTTACATATTTCATAAGATGGTCAAATGTAACGTTGTAGGACACATATCCGCCATTATTGACGTCATCTATCTCCATCTTCTTAGCTATACAAGGACTGATAAATGCAAGCTTATCAGTTATACCCATATATTTTTTTGCATATATAGCACCACACATCATAGGACTTTGTACCGGAAAAAGCTTATGTATAAGCTCCGGTGCATATCTTTCGATATAGCCAACAACCGCAGGACACGGCTGTGAAATTCCGCCATAGAAATTATTTTCGGTAACATACTTAAGATACCCCCAGGTGGTTATATCCGCACCAAAGGATATGCTTATAATCCTGTTTACACCCGCCTGCTTAAGACCACCCAAAACCTTTTCGTACTCTCTTGGATAATTTGCCTTAAATGCCGGTGCAAGTAATAGAGAAATCCTTTCTCCTTTTGCGAGGTCTGCAAAAAATCTTTCCGTATCATCACAAAACTCTCTTGCCTCGTGCTTACATGCATCAAAGCATGCGCCACAGGCAATACATTTTGTTCCGTCTACCTCGATACGATTCTTACCGTCCTTTTCTGCCTGAATATTAGCTCCCATGCAGCTACAGGCACCTATACATTTGTTGCATCCCACGCAATTTTCGTTTGTGTAAACCAGTGACATAAACTACCTCCTTGTAACATAATAATGTCGAACCCTAGAAAATTGTCAACTAAAAAAGTCGACGTATATAACAACTATAACATATAAAGCTCATTAAGGGAAGTATTTTGTGGCAGATTTGTGGCAGATTTGTGGCAGATTTTGTTGGACATTATGAGACATAGGGACAGGCACCTTGACACATCATATGAGTATATCAGACTGTATAAAAAAATATGCAAAGCATGGCGTTAAGTAACACGTGCCATGCGTGCATATTTTTTATACAGTCGAAGTATATTAACATATGTGTCAAGGTGCCTGTCCTTGTGTTATATAATATGTGCGAAAATTACTGCTCCGAAAACTGTTATGACTCCGGCTACTACGATTGAGAGGCTGCTCATCGCACCCTCTACCTCGCCAAGCTCCATAGCCTTGGCTGTGCCGATTGCGTGACTTGCCGTACCGCAGGCTATGCCTCTTGCAATCGGTTCTTTTATATGGAATATTTTAAATACCAATTCTGCTATTATGTTGCCGCAGACTCCGGTCAATATGATAACTATAACCGTTATGGATACGTAACCGCCAAGCTCCTCGGATACTCCCATACCTATGGCTGTAGTTATGGACTTTGGCAGAAGTGATACGTATTCCTCATGTGTCATGTCAAAGCTTAATGCAAGTGCTAGCACGCCAAGCATACTTGCTATAACTCCGGAAGCAATGCCAAGAATTATCGCCTTCCAATTATTTTTCAAAGCCTGAAGCTGTTCATATAAAGGTACTGCAAGACAGACTGTAACCGGTGTAAGCAAATAGCTTAAATACTGTGCACCGGCACTGTATTTTTCATAATCAATATGTCCGAGCTTTAAAACCGCTATTACTATTATGATGGATATAAGAAGTGGATTAAATATTCCGGACTTGAATTTCTTCTTTAAAAATTCTCCAATCTCATAAGCAACAAGACTTAAAAGCAATCCAAAGAAGGCTGAATTTTCCAGTGTTTTTGTGATTTCACTCATTTTTCAAGCCCTCCTTTCCCGAACTTTTGCCACTTGCTTCAAACATATCAATACTATCTTTTATTATATTTTCACCAGCTTTTCCTTCATCTTCACCATGCTTTTTTTCGTACCTGATTGCAAACTGTGTCATAAGCCCGGACACTGCCATTACAAGAATTGTTGTTGCTATAATTACTGTCACATACATATACCATTTTGTGCTTATAAGCCCCCAGGAATTGACAAGTCCAACTGCTGCAGGTATGAATACCAGCGGCATTATTTCGATTAAAAATTTGGATACTTCTTTTACATGCTCAACCTTGATGATACCGGTAAGTAAGCACACAAACATAATCACTATACCGTATATGCTTGCCGGAACCGGAAGCGGGATATAGTGATTAAGCAGCTCTCCTATAAATGATATAAATAATATAATTAAAAATTGTCTGATGTATTTCATGTTTTTCTCCTGTAAAGAATCCATCAGTGTTTATTTCAATCTTCTCAGCAGCCTATTAGTGTTTGTTCTGTATTATCATAAATCTCATAGAACTATTCCTGTTCTCTTCCGACTTCGGTATAATACGCTTCAAGCTTTTTTCTGGATGCAAGAAAATATTTATTTAATCTCTCATCAAACTGAGTACCCATACCTTCTTCAATTATATCAAATGCCTGCTCGAAGGACATACTATCCTTGTAGCATCTCTTACTTACAAGTGCATCATATACATCAGCTATAGCCATGATGCGTGCTTCAAGCGGAATTGTTTCTCCCTTTATACCATCCGGATAACCGGATCCATCCCATCTTTCATGATGATAATGAGCTACATTTTCCGCAATAATCTGAAAACGTGGTTCTTCTATGTCAGCCAGCACCTTATGAACTATCTCTGCACCCTTTGCGGCGTGCTTTTTCATCTCCTCAAATTCCTCAGGAGTAAATCTTCCCGGTTTCCTGAGTACCGCATCATCAACCGCAATTTTGCCAAGGTCATGCATAGGCGCTGCCTTGATAACATACTTACAAAACTCATCATCAAGACCATCCATATTGTCCTTTTTCATCTCGTCAATAAGTATTCTGACAACCTCACTGGTTCTCTTGATATGACCACCGGTATTGGCATCACGATTTTCAACTATATCCGCTATACCAAGCACCATCTTATCCTGTATTTCCTGTATATGTTCAGTCTTTTGGGCAACCTCGTGCTCAAGTCTCTGATTATACTGTTTAAGAAGCTTAGTATATTTTCTTTCCTTTGTCTCATCAATTATAGATATCTGATAACCCTTAATCTTCTTTTGATACATGAGATGCTCGACAACTATCCTGTAGATTTTGCCGTCTCTTTCAAGGATATGCTCGTCCTCATGATGTTCATGATTATGTTTATAGGGATTGTCATGCACATCCTCGTAATCATGTTCATCTCCGCCGTGGTCGACACATTTGCCCTTAAAATCATCTATGAAGCCATGAAGTATGGAAATGATTGAATATTCATTTTCCATATCTATAAATTTTTTATCAACTCTGAGTCTGGCAAGCTCAGGGAAAAGTTTCTTTGCAGTATTGTTACTGCCTATATAATTGTTCTTGGTACTTACGGATAAAAATCCATTTTCACCCTTATCTATAAGGGATGAGGCCTGCACACGGCTTATATTGTAGAGAGAGGTGTCTTCTATAATTATAAGCATGATAATCTGAAACATTATATCCTCCGCCGGCATAAAGCTCAGGTTACTGCCTATTGCTTTTCCAATCAGATAAGAAGAAAGGGACAGTACCTCAATCGCCGAAAAGAAAATAAGAGATTTATATGATACCCCCTTATTTCCTCTAAAGCAAAATATTATAACTCCTATACCTATAACCGCATGAAGTATGATAATTACATAAAATGCAGCATGCATAGGGCCATAGGCTTTTTCTAAAATCGAAACACCATTTTCTATTTTGAAAACTGCTTCTTTATAATAGATATCTGAGCGACCGATAGTAAATGTAAAGCCGTATATCAAAAAGCTGAGGGTAAACATCACAATAGTAAATATCTTTGAAACATTTCCCTCATACATGGATACTATACTCAGCATTATAAAAAGCGACAGAAAATTACCGCCTAGTATTGTTATATTATTTGCTATCAATGCCTCATCAAGATTTTTTGATACGGAAAGCATATAAAAGCCCATATTGGTTATAGGTATAAGAATGAAAAGCAAGGTAAAATATATATTGGTATCACTTTTCCACCGCCATACAAATATAAGCGTTCCAACAACTGATAAAACAAATGTCGCTAAATAATATGCTTCAATCAAATTTATTTCCTCCACAATTATTAAGTATACTCTAAGGTACTATATATTAAACATTCTCCGTATATCTGCAATTGGGGTAACCTGCGCATCCGTAAAACTCCCCATACATACCATTACGTAATTTTAACACACTTCCGCACTTTGGGCAAAGTTTTTGTGATTTCTTTCCATTTTTAAAGTTTTCCATCTCAGCCTTCAAATATTCAAAAACCTTTTGAGTCATATAACAATCAGCAAGTGCCCTGTGTGCCCCTTTAGTTGATATTCCATAATGAATTGCCAGATCCGTCATCCTGTGATGAGCCATCTCCGGCAGAACTTTTCTTGAAATATGAAGAGTATCGATGTAATCATTATCCGGAATCTTCCCCATATAAATCTGACAGTCCCTATATATAAAATTCATATCAAAGGAATGAATATTATGTCCAACCAAAGGAAGCTCCTCTATAAAATCTATAAAGAGCGGAAGTACCAGGTCAAATGTCGGCGCATCCTCCACCATATCATCCGTAATATTATTTACCTGACTTGCCCCATAAGGTATACTACACTTGGGATTAACCAATGAACTAAATTCATCCACAACCTCTCCGTCTCTAACCTTAACGGCAGATATTTCTATAACCTTATCCTTTTTAGGAGCTATACCGGTTGTCTCAAGATCGAATACAACATAATCCGGCACATATTTATCTAACCGCTTACCTCTCTTATCATTAAGCATATCTTTTATCCTTTTCATGTACAAAGTTTTATTCACATTAAATTTTTCTTATAAAACTATATAATCAATTATATGAAAAAATAATCCTATTATCAAGTTTATTAGTGAAAAGCGTACAATAAAAGACCTCTTAGAGCATTAGTGCCAACTAGCTCTAAGAGGTCTTTTTATTGTGCGCTTTTCACGTATTTCAAAATAGTTTTATCCTGCCACGAAATCCATAGCCAAAAACTCATCTGACGGTACAGGCTTTGAGTAATAATATCCCTGCAAAGAGCTTACCTTATACTGCTTAAGGAAGTCTTTCATCTCCTCGGTTTCAACTCCTTCGACACATACCTCGGCAGAGAATGCATCCGCAAGATCAGATATAAATCTAACGGTGTTCTGGTCAGCCATACTCTTTTCAACATCCTTTACATATTCACGGTCAATCTTTACAGTATCAACCGGAAGCTCACGAAGTATTCCAAGTGAAGCATAGCCTGTTCCAAAATCATCAAGGGCAATCTTTATTCCGTAATCACGGAATATATTGACCATATCCTTTAAAAGCTCCATATCGAGCAAACGACATCTTTCCGTTATCTCAAGACACAGATTTTCAGGTGGAAACTCTTTCTCCTTAAGGAGCTCCAATACCTCTTCTATAAATCCGTCCTTTTCAAGCTGTGCATAGGAAAGATTGACATTCATAATCATATCCGGATATTTTTCAAGAAATTTTTTACCGTCTGTCATGGCCTGTTTTAAAATCCATTTACCGAGCTTAGGGAAAAGAGAATCCTGTTCCAGCACAGGTATAAACTGATTTGGAGGAACAGTTCCGTAGGTATCGCTCTTCCATCTTACAAGCGCTTCCATTCCCTTTAAGCCCTCTGATGAAGCATGCATTATAGGCTGATAACAAAGGTAAAAGCCGCTGCAATCCTCGGATACGTTATTGCGGATAACATTTATTTTTTCAATAGCCTTACGGTTATCATGAGAAATCATATCATGGAAGATAACCAGATCCCCCATCTTGCGGTTCTTTGACTCACTGTATGCATACTTAAGACAGGAATAAACTGTCTTGTCACTTATCTCGAAATTATCAACTATAACAAGTCCGCCATTTAACGAAAGACTTATGAGCTCATCATCAACATAAAAATCGTGACTCACTTCATCCTTAATTTCATTATAGATATCTGCAACCTGTCCGGAATTAAGTGAATGACTCACAACCACCATCTTGGTTCCGTCCATCCGATAACATGCACCGGTATTGGCAAATTTTTTTTGAAGAAGCCTTCCCAGTTGCTGAAGAATTCTATTACCAAATGTGTATCCATATACATCATTCAGATTTGAAAAACCTGATATACCAATCTGGAGAATAACCGCATCATCACGTTTCCAGAACATAGCTCTTAAATCTTCAAAGAATCCGTATAGGGTACGAAGACCTGTTACATTATCTATATAGCTTTTAAGTCCGTGGTTCTTTATAGCTCCGGCAAAATAATTCGGTCTTCCCTCCGGGTCACGAATAACAACACCTCTGCAGGTACATACTACATAATTGCCGTCACGGGTTCTGGCACGATACTGCATATCATGTCCGCTGTCCTCACCCGAAAAAATCATATCTATACTGTGATGATAATCATCTCTATCCTCAGGATGAATATGTTCCTCCCATATCGCTCCGGCATTTTCCATATATTCATTTGGCAATCCGAAATAATTAACCGCACTCTTTGACCATCTTGAAACATCAACAGTCATATCACAAAGATACACATAGGTACCTTCTGCAACTACCGAAAATGCCTCAAAGAGTTCATCAAGCTTTATCTTTCTAACTTGATCCATTGTATCCCCTCTCATTCTATAAAAATTCTTTCCCAAGAACCATATCAAAATTAAAGTACATATAGATTTATCTGAGCAAATTTTTTAGTCCATATTAAAAGCAATAAAAACCTATTTTTATTATAAACCATATACTTACATTTTAAAAGTCTTATTTACATTTTGTTCACATTTTGACAATATTTTCTTAATAAATTGTGCATAATACACAAAGCTTTTGAGGAAATATTTCTAAGATTTTTGATATTGTTTTTTGTACTGACAGGTTTTATCCTTACAATTTGTACATTTTAGGTTTTGATTTGAACCCTCCCAGAATCTTTCTGGATATTTGGTATAGGTTATCTCCCACTTTATAAGAACAACTATAGAAGTGAAAAAAAGACTCCAGCAGAAGAAATTTTTTATAAAAAGCATTGGAGTAAACATCATAAAATGACCCCAGTCATAGATTCTACAATTTACGCAGCATTTATTTTTCATAATGTTTGACTGAAAAGGACAATAAAAAAGAATACAGATGTAATCACTCAAAAAATAAAAAGCCGACAGTAAAAACAGTTCTGATTCCTCTATTATGTTATTAAGATAAAGAAAAGCCCAAAAAGCATTAAATGAAAGCCATATAAGCATAACTGTCCATGCTTTTTTATTTTGATCCTGTACATACCTGAGGAGCTTTAACTCGTCATATTTTTCTACAGGTTCATAGTTCTCTTCCTTCATCTTAAGCCATGCCATAGTTCGTGCCTGTGTCTTGGCAGGGAGAAGATGAAAGAGCATAATACACATAAATATTCCCCATACGATATGAAGCGGAGTAACTCCGAAGAATCCAAAAGGCATATTTAAAAACTCAGTTATCCATTCCCTGTCTAATATATAAAGAATAAGGACACCTCCGAAAATGAGTATCCTGCACAGAAACTTCAAGGTGTATTTAATTAGCTTGGGAGTGAATTCAATTTTGTTCATTAATTTTCCTTGTTTATTTATAATATATTGCCACCTTAAATGTTTTATAACTTTTCAATTCTTTTGTCAATTATGCATTTTCATTTTACTGTTGCCGACTGCTTTTTCTTCATCCTCTGCCAGTTTATAAATCCATACAAATCATTTACAAGAAACATAATAAAGCATAGTACCATCGGAAGATACGATATACTTTCAAAGGATGCAAGTGTCCATAAGATAATCAATACAACATCATTTCCGGCATAAAAAAGCGCATAATAAGAGCTTCGTAAAAGTGTTAAAGAAGCAGCCATAAAGCTCGTAGTTATGGATATTGTTGATACAATTAAATTCGGCGTGTCAAAATACTTTAGAATAAAATAAAATACAACTGTTACGGCAACGGCAAGCACTGAAAGAATTGTCCAAAGTTTAGGATTGGTATGTCTTACCTTTACTTCACCCTTTTGATAAGGATTTTTAATCCATGTCACAACTGCACCAAGTGCAATAGGCGCGGTCATTCCAAGATAGGTTATCATCTCGCCCCAGTATCTGAATTTGTAAGAAACTATCGCATAAAAAACAGCAAACACTACTGTCAAAAGCTGTCCCAGTACATCTCCCTTTGCAACAAAGATAAGCGCCGTCACTCCTATTAGTGAAGCAGTAAGGGTAAGATATTCCTTGTTTTCAAAGGCAAAAAAAGAAACAAGTATTACAAGTATCGACACAAGCCATATTAATTTTTCGTACCATTTTAATCTTTTAATTGATTCAAATAAATTCATATTATTAAACGCTCCCAAACTATCAATTTTTGCAATTATCTTCCTGTTCTTTTCTAACCTACAGATACCGTAATACCGAAAAAGCATCCGTTAATTGTATCTTCTAAGACCTAATGATACAATAAACGAATGCTTTAACATTCTGCTACCCGGTGGCAGCTTACAATATTTAACTTTTTTTGATTTTTACTTTATTGTACAACTGTAATTCCGTTTTTCTTTGCAAGTTCCAAAACCTCTTCTTTTGATAATTTAGTATATTTTGTAATCTTGCTTAAAGGTTCGTTGCCATTGAGCATATTCACTGCAAATTCTTTATCCTTTTTTTCTGAAGTTTCAATTATTGTTTTATCAAATTCATCCTTTAATATTTCTTTTAATACTTCACACATTTTTTCTTCACCACCCAATCTCGTATACAATTCTTTATTAGCAGATGCACTGACTTTAAGTATAGCATCTGTATTTATCTTCTCGCCTTTATCCTTTACACCATCGATTTCTTCTATAAACCTTCGTACCTCATCCTCTTCCGCATCAGGGGCAAGTATACGAAGTGCTTCGTATCTTCCTTTTTCAAGTTGTTTATTTACAACTATCTGTAAGGGTATATTTATTATACCATAGACATAATAAATTCCAAAAGTTTTTTCTTCAATTTTCGCAGATAATTTTTCCAAACTCTTAAAAAGTTCTCTCGGATATGTATGTCTGAATATGGAAATCGTCATCTCATCTGCCGGTATCTCATCAACAGTATTTCCATATCCCTTATATAATCCGGCATAACCTATGGTTTTATACAAATCATCAATCGATAATTCATCTCTTGGTGATTTATATTCTACTATATTATATCTTCGGAATATCTGCCCGATAGGATTATCTATCACAATATCACTTTTCTTTTTAATTATAAGCAAATCCATCTTTATAGGTTCCTTGGAAAGTTCATGTTCCCTATCATAAGTTAAATCATTTTTATATTCTTTTAAAATGTATTCTATACTTCCATAAAAACCCGGATGCCATTTAATGTTTACAATGTTATCCATACAATCACTCTCCTTTATCTATATTCAATTTTCACATGAAAACAAAAAGCAAAAATTATATGAATTTATTACCCGGGTTTTCTTTAAAATCACAAAATATCTACTTGCTTATGTAGATATTATCACAATAAAAAAAAGAAAACAGTCAAAAATTTTAACCTTTGGGGTTAAAATTTTTAACTAGTTTTCTCTATTTAAACACTGTCATTTCAGCAGCATTGACTATATATTCTATTTAGATATAAAATATTTTTTAAGAAATCCGATATATATGGCTCATCATCCAATAAAAAGTCATACTATACTATTATATCCTCCAACGTATAAGGAAATGCTTTTCCCATATCAGCCGGTGACAGCTCAACCTGATATCCAACCTTTCCGGCACTGAAAAATATCGTCTCAAAATCCATCGCGGTTTTATGTACAAATGTCTTGAACTGCTTTTTCATGCCAATAGGTGAGCAGCCTCCGTGTATATATCCGGTAAGCGGAAGAAGCTCCTTTTGCTTAATCATCTCTATAGATTTTTCTCCTGCTGCCTTCGCTGCCTTTTTCAAATCAAGCTCCTTTGCAACCGGAACCACAAATACATAATACTGCCCTGTCTTACCTCTCGTAACCAGAGTCTTAAAAACGCAATCCGGATCTTCACCGAGTATCTTAGCTATCTCTTCACCGCTTGTAGAAGCGTCCTGTGTATAGGTGTGACTTTCATACGAAATCTTCTTTTGCTCAAGTACGCGCATCACATTTGTTTTTTCTGATTTATTCATAAATTTGATACCTCACTGATTTTATTTTAGCCTCTCTTAAATACCACCGTAACCATCATATCACCATTATCAACTCTTGCATATATATCACCGTCCATCATATGCATAAGCTTTTTGCAAATGTAAAGTCCGAGTCCGCTTCCGTCCCTTCCATCACTGTTAGATCCACGCCAAAAGCTGTCAAATACATGCACAAGCTCTGATTCGGGAAGCCCGCATCCGGAGTTTTTAACTGTTACAAGGCGG
>JAFUEG010000007.1 GCA_017464045.1 Lachnospiraceae bacterium | reverse complement strand
GGTATGCTCTTATCTTTATCCGTGCTTATGCCTTTTTCGAAATCTGATATGGATAAGGAAAAAAGAGAGGCTGTAAAGCTTCCGAAGCTTATAAAAGAAAGTAAAATTAACTTTGATTTCTTTGATGAGCTGACCGATTATTTTTCGGATAATTTTGCATTCAGGCAGGAGCTTTCCACAGCAGACGCGCTAATTAAGGCAAAGGTTTTTAATTCTTCAAATCAGGAAAGAGTTGTGCTTGGAAAGGACGGCTGGCTTTATTACAGTGAAAGTATGCATGATTATCTTGGAGAGGATTTGATGTCGGAAAGAGAGATACATAGTGCGGCAAGGGTGCTTTATCTTGTACAGGAAAATTGTGAATCTAAGGGCGTAAGCTTTTTATTTACGATAGCACCAAACAAAAATTCACTTTATCCTCAGTTTATGCCGGATAACTATATTAAAACCAATGAGCCGACAAATTATGACAAGTTAAGAAATGAGATGCTTGCCGATGATATTAACTTTATGGATTTACATACTGCATTTTTAAATGATGACAGAATTATGTATCACAGATGGGACAGTCATTGGAACAATGAGGGAGCAACTTTTGCGGTTGACTTACTTTTGGATAAGCTGGATAAGGAACACTATGATTATACAGATGAGCCGCATAAGATAGAGGCATCTCACAGAGGTGATTTGTATAATATTATCTATCCTTCACTCGATACATTGGATGATAATTTTATATATGATAAAGAGCATGAGTATACATATGTAAATGATGTAAAAAGCACAGAGGATCCAATTATCCTTACACAAAATCCGGACGCGTCAGGTTCGCTTGTTATGTTTAGGGATTCGTATGGTAATGCAACTATACCTTATATAGCGGATGAGTATGGAAGAGGCTTTTTCTCAAAGGGTCAGCCTGTTGATTTGGATCAGACTACATATCAAAATGCCGATACGGTTATATATGAGATAGTTGAGAGAAATATTCCATGGATTATAGAGTATCTTCCTTATATGGAAGCACCGATAAGGGAGCTTAACGGTGTGGCAGAGCATATAGATGGTTCGGAGGTAACTGTAAATGTAGAGGATAGAGGAAATAGAATTCTTGTTTACGGAACTTCAGATAAAAAATACACGGATAAAGATTCGCTTATATATATAAAGATAATATCAGAAGATGCCGGAGAGCTTGTATTTGAAGCTACGCCTGCATCCTATGAAAAGGTTGATGAGCATAAGGAAGCAGAATATGCTTATGGTGCATATATAAGTAAGGATGTTCTTCCGGAAAATTATGATATAGAAATTATAACAGAGTGTGATGGAATGCTATATGGATTTTAATTTCTGACTGATATATCATAAATTATTGTACTGATTTATTATATAAAGAATTTTGACACAATTTATATAGTTTATTATATAAAAGCATTATACTTTGTAAAACATGTTAATTGAAATACTTTATTTGCTATGATATAATTTCCATTATGTAAATTGGATATACAGTAATAGTAATATATAACAGATAAAATTATGGGAGGACAATATGAGAAAGTTTAGATGTGCATTATGTGTCATGGTGATATGTGCCGCTCTTGGCGGATGTGGAGATAAAAATAATAAAGATAATACGGCTGCAAACAGTGAAGAAGTTACTGAAAATGTAGCAGAAGAAAAGACAACAGAGGAAAAGACGACAGAGGAAAAGACAACAGAAGAAAAGACGACAGAAGAAAAGACAACTGAGGAAAAGACAACTGAGGAAAAGACAACAGAAGAAAAGACAACTGAGGAAAAAACAACAGAAGAAAAAAAGACAACCGAGGCAACTACGCAGGCAACTACGGAAGCACAGACTGAGGCACCTACCGAAGCTGTTACTGAAGCACAGGATTTAAAGGCTATAGCCCAGGGCTATATAGGAAGTGATGCTTATGCACTTATAGGAGCTATAGGTGGAAATCTGGTTGTTGTAAATGCCTGTACGGATGAAAGTGCCGGATATGCACTGATATATTATGACACTTTTACTGTTCAGTGTGAGCAGGCAACACCGGATAGTCCTTGGATAGTTACGGCGGTTTTTTAAAAGCGTAGTTTTGCTGATGATTTGTTGGATGAATTTGTGAGTATTGAGTACTTTATAGATGGAGAATAATATGATAAAAACATATAGTTTAAAAAATATAGTATTGTCGTTTGTATTAGTTATATCGTTTGTTTTGTTTTTTAAAGTTGATATATTGGCAGAAGATAATGAAGAGACAGATACAACTTATGATGAAATGATTTTGGAAGATAACTCGGATGACATTGATGAAATAGGATATTTCGATAAGGAGGAAACTGTTGATTCTAATGTTTACAATTTTGAAGAGTCAGATATTGACGATAATTTAATAAGTGATGAAATAATTGAAACAGATGAAATAATTGAAACTGATGTGGTAGAATCTGATATCATATATAATGATATTATTGAATCTGATACTATTTTATCACAGGGAGTGGAATTTGATTTAAAAGGCATATATCTAATTGAAAATAATAATGATCACATTGTTGCAGGTGCAGTTGTGGATAATCCGTCAAACAGTGATTTGGAATACAGATGGATTGCTTGTAAGGATGGAGAATCCAATTGGTTTGAGATAAGTCCTTGGTTAATAAATTTTGAGTATATTGATTGGGTTCCGGAGGCTTCCGGTAATTATACAATAATTGCACAGGTAAGGATAAAAGGTCAGGAAGATGACAAAAAGGCATATTTGGGAGTTGAATTCCATAAGTACATAAAGGACATATGCCAGACGCTTTATGAGGGAGAGGGCGGAGGATTTCTTATAGGATTTGAATCCAAAGAAAATCCAAAGCAGACATATCAGTATGAGATGCTTATACTTGATTGTACACTTCTAGCACAGGGATACCCTGCGTGGGTTTATACAACCGGAAAGGGATATGTGGCAGAGGGTAATGCTTTTTGGACTGTATGGCAGCCTGAGTATGGATATTATTGGACATTATTCAGAATTTTTGATAGTAATGATAACCT
>JAFUEG010000130.1 GCA_017464045.1 Lachnospiraceae bacterium | reverse complement strand
AGGCGAAAGCTTAACAATATCGTGAGCAGTTTTACCATCACATATAAGCACAGCATCATAGCCAAGATGATATTCATAAAACTTTTCTTCAGCCTGTGAGTAAAAGGTGCTGTAGCCTATGGTAAATATCATATACATAAATACAGCTGATATTATAACACCTATGCAGGTCGTAATTGTCCTTTTGATATTGAATTTAAGATACCTGATTGTAAGTGCTGACAATTTATTCATAATACACCTCCGGTTTTCATTTACAATATAAAACCAATTTATTTGGCGGTGTCACTTACAATGCTTCCGTCCTCAAGGTGTATAATTCTGTCTGCCATTGCGGCTATGTCCATCTCATGTGTAACAAGCACAAGCGTCTGCCCTGTCTCCTTAACAGCTTTTATAAGAAGAGCCATTGTCTCCTCACTGTTTTTCTTATCCAGATTACCGGTCGGCTCATCTGCAATTATGATAGCCGGTTTATTGATAACAGCACGACCTATGGCAACCCTTTGCTGTTGTCCGCCGGAAAGCTGGTTTGGCAGATGATTTTTCCTTTCCGTAAGACCAAGAAGCTCAATAAGTTCATCAACCTCCTTGTCATCCACCTTGTTTCCGTCAAGCAAGACAGGCATAACTATATTTTCTTTTACAGTAAGTACAGGGATTAAATTATATGTTTGAAATATAAATCCGATTTTTCTTCTTCGAAGTATAGAACGCTTCTCATCCTTAAGGTCATATATATTTTCTCCGTCAATTATAACCTGACCCTCTGTCGGAGTATCCACTCCGCCAAGAAGAGGAAGAAGTGTTGATTTAACTGAACCGGAGGCACCGACAATTGCGGTAAACTCTCCTTTTTGAATAGTAAGATCAATATGATTTACAGCAGTTACAGCTGTATCGCCCTTTCCGTAAATCTTTGTAAGATTATTAGCAATTAAAATTTCCATATTTTCTCTCCTTTTTTTGAGAATATATGAATTACATCTAAAAAAACAATATAATACATATATCCGTTAAAGTATCTAAATTTGTTTATAATGGAATTTTAACACTATTTACTTACAAGTTCCTTACAAAATATGAATTGAATTCTTACATTTTTGTAAGATTATGTTTCTTGTTTTATGAATTAATTGATATAATCATTTTGGTATATGATTGCTCGTCGCCTTTACACTCGTCCTTGTAGCGGCTTTCAACCCATATTCTTCCTCCCATACCTTCAATAATGCTTTTTGAAAGAGCCAGTCCGATTCCGACACTGTTAGGATTAACCTGATTACTGTGTACAGTATAAAAACGCTTAAATATATTAAGGCGCTCGTTTTCAGGTATACCGATTCCGTAATCGGTTATATAAATTCGGGTTTCAATCGGTGTTTTCTTAATGCTTATATCAACAGCTGAATTATCAGGGCTGTATTCGATTGCATTTTTTATAATATTTATAAGTGCTTCCTTAAACCATTCCGTATCGACTTTTATGATTTCATTTTCAGAGCTTACATTAAATTCAATATTCTTTTCTTTTGCCTTGACAGCAAGAATATCGATACAGGAATTAATTATGTCATGAAAATAAGTATCTACTATATTAAATTCTATTGATGAGGCCTCGATTCTGGCAAGCTGCAGCATAGAAAGTACAAGCCATTTTATCCTTTCTATCTGAAGCCCTGATTGTTCAATCATCGGCTTATACTTTTCATCTATTTCATTTGACAAAATATCATTAAATACCGTAAGTGAAGCAACAGGTGTCTTTATCTGATGTGATATATCCGAAATAATATCCCTTAAGAATTCCTTTTCCTTTAGCTGCTTTTGCTGTTCCTCCGATAATCTTTTCTTTAAATCAGATGCACTCATAGCAAGCTTACCTATTTTTCCCTCAAGATATTTTTCATCGATATAATCTGTCAGATAATTATCAGGCAAGTCTTCTTCAGATGATAATTTATCCTCCATATCATATTTTGACGATACATCATTATCGATATAATTCCGAACCTTGTCTATTTTCACATATATGTAATTAATAACAAATATGCCGGTTAAATACATCAAGCACATAATAACCGACATAACTACAATATATATACTGTCAACGCCGAAAACTATTCCTGTTATTATCGAAACAACGATAAGAACAGGAACCAGAATCAGATATACAGAAAACTCTTTACCTTTCATATATAATCCTCCATAATATATCCAATTCCCCTGACTGTTTTAATGTAAGGCTTACCCATATACTCTTCACCGAGCTTGGTTCTTAGTCTTTTCATGTAAACCGACAAAGTATTATCGTCAACAAATGATCCATTACTGTCAAATATTTTATCAAGTATCACATCACGTTCAAGAACAATATTCTTATTGTTTAAAAATAAAAGTAACAGCTTATACTCACTCTGTGTAAGTTCAAGTTTTTCTTTTTTGTCATCTGATATTTTATATACTGTCGCAAGATGAGTATCTACCAATAAATCCTTAAACTTATATATATGAGATCTCCTGATTATTTCATTATTATCGCCTGACAAAACTTTATCTTCAGCAATCTCTGAATCAGAAAATTTTTCCGTTGTATTTACTTTATCCGCTATACGTTCTTCCCCAATTCT
>JAFUEG010000129.1 GCA_017464045.1 Lachnospiraceae bacterium | reverse complement strand
ATCATACCAATCCTCGCCATCCACTACGGAAACGACCTCCCATGCACTGACTCTTCCGCCGTTGGCATAAGGATAACACGCGTTATATTCATTATCCCATATAAAGCCTTCATCGCCATCGATTCTCACACCGTGCGATGAATCGAACTGTTTATCTTCGGTGGATACTTCCGAACTATCCCCCCACCCATTGGCTTTGAGTATAACCTTCATTTCACCAGAACACTCTGCGCCTGGTTTCAAGATATCACCCGGTTGCAAATTACCATATATAAAACCCGAGTATTCCTGAGCCTTCGCCGTCAACCCCATCCCTGGCATCAGCCCAAGGACCAGCGCCAGCGTGAGCAAAAAGCTCAGCAGCTTCCTTCCTAATTTTCGTTTTTTCTTCATGTAAAATTCCTCCTTGAGATTATTTTTGTATCATCGCGTATAAGCCACGGATTGCTCCGCTTCGCTCTCGCAATCCTACGTCCATTCGCATTCCGCACTACCGTGCTACATGCTCATGTCCGTTGCCTTGTCTAATGGATATGTGTTCTTTTGTGCAAGCACAAGACCACATATCCATTGACAAGAGCTTATACGCACAAATAAAACCGCCTTACATGACAGGGCATAATACCCCGTCAAGTAAGGCGGTTATCCATCTCTAATATATGCTGTTTTATACGAAAAAAGGGCGCAGTTATACCTTCTCTTCTCTTCTCTTCTCTAAGGAGCGTATTTATATACGTCATTAACTGTCAACCCCTTATTTAAAATTATTTCATTTCATTTGTGTAAACAATCATAGATGACACATAACAACATATATAAATTATAATACAAAAGAGCACAAAAGCGGTGTGACAATTTGTCACATCTTTACATCAGTTCTTCCTCCGCACTAAAATTACTCATAAATCTTTTAATAAAAAAGTGCAAAAATAGGGAAATGTATATATTCCTTTTTCATGACCTATATTATTATGAGAAAACTTAAATCCATATTTAATATCAGAATACTTATCCGAATCAATAAGTGTTCTCATAGATTTTGATCTGCCTCCTTTAGATTTAACTTCAATTGGAATCAGGCAACTCTGAGATCTGATAAAAAAATCCTCCTCCAAAGTACTATCTTCACGCTTGTAATAATATAAATCATAGCCTGACTTTTTAAGAGCTTCAGCAACAATACTTTCATACAATGCACCTTTGTATACATCCATCCCATATCTATCCTATCAGATATGTCCCTCAATATAATCCATGATTCGCTTTGTTGCCTTGCCGTCACAGCCATTCATAAATCTTGTTCTGAAGTCTTCTCTTTGCTCGGACATATCGTCATTATAAAGTGCTTCCTTTATATTATATTTTAGGTTTTTCTTATCTCTTACGATTCTTCCCGGCAGCTTATTATAGTTTATATAAAAGCCTCTCTTATCAGTATATTTTTCAAGGTCGGGAGCATAAAAAAGAATTGGTTTATCCAGTAAAAGATATTCAAAAAATACAGATGAATAATCCGTGATGAGCATATCCGCACAAATCAAAAGTTCCTCTGTAGTCATTATATTTGACTTATCCTTTATCATATGCGGATGAAGACTTTCTATAAGAAATGCATCCGGAAGTTCACGTACACACGCATTTATATCAAGGCGAAGATTATCAAAGAGCTTTGCATTTTTAGACTCTTTGGTTCGTCCTGCATTTCCTCGAAATGTCGGTGCCCAAAGTATAATTTTTTTATCCCTTGCATTGGGATAGGCAAATCTGAATTTATCCCTACATGCCTCTATATAATCCTCATCATAAAACTTATCTGTATAAGCTGCACCTAAAGGTCTTACGATATTATTTTCAAAATCCGGTATCTGCATAGCAGAACGGAAATAAGTCCGGCACTCATCTCCCGACACGGTAACCAAATCATAATTTTTTATCGGTGAGCCAAGATAAAACTTCGGTATATCATCATATGCGTCATGTCCGAATCTTTTAAATGCCCCGCAGCCGTGCCACAGCTGTATAACCTTTGTCTCCTTCTTTTTTTTACAGGAGGAAACCGGCAGATAATAATCACATATTATAACAAAAGCTGCCCTTGGATATACGCGCATAAAATCCATCATGCTGTTTATGACATCTCGTCTTTCATGCTTGGATGAATCTATATAAAATTCTCTTATATCGTAATGCTCTTTCTTTAAACTTTCCCTTATGCTCACCATATAAGGCGGACAGGAATCATGCTTTGAATCGGCAAGTATGACAAGCTTATCCTCAACCTTACTCCACCTGTTCTTTAAATATATAAGTGGGAAAACTATATACTGCATAAACATTTTATAAATCTGCTTCATTTTAAATTTCATATCAAACCTCTTATACAAATCAAGTTTCAACCCTCACTAAAATATTTTACCCCAAATATCTCTTTATAGATTGCAGCTACTTTATCATCTCCTCATACCTTGCTACAACCTCCGGCATGTCACCATAGGTAACCAGCTTACCATGTTCCAATATAAGAGCCTTATTGCAAATCCTTTTTACCTGTTCGATATTGTGAGATACAAATAAAACCGTTGTGCCTGTATCCATCATATCCAGCAGCTTCTTTTCACTCTTCTTTCTAAACTTTGCATCTCCTACAGAAAGCACCTCATCAAGTATAAGTATATCCGGTTTTACAATTGTAGCTATTGCAAAGCCAAGCCTTGCCTTCATACCGGACGAATAGTTTTTTAAAGGTACATCTATAAAATCCTTAAGTTCTGTAAACTCTATTATCTCATCTATCTTTTCATCCATAAATTTTCTTGTATATCCGAGAACCGCTCCGTAAAGATAGATATTTTCCTTTCCCGTATACTGCATATCAAAGCCTGCACCAAGTTCTATCATAGGTGCAAGAACCCCCTGCTTATATACCGTTCCCTCGGTAGGGCGGAAGACTCCGGCGATAACCTTCATAAGAGTTGATTTTCCGGCTCCGTTAAGTCCGAGTATACCGACACGTTCACCTTTTTTTACGTCAAAGCTTATATTCCTTAGTGCCCAAAACTCATCAAACTTTAATTCACGCTTCATAAATTTTATGAAATATTCCTTGACGCTGTCCACCTTTTCCTTACTTAGGTTAAAACGCATGCCAATATCAGATAAGCTAAGTGCGATATCTTCTGTATTAAGTTTTTCGTTTAAAACGTTTTTCTTGTCTGACATCTTTTCTCCATATTTTCAATAGATAGTATCACACATATACTAAGTGCATAGTATATTTTCCAATCAACTTATCTAATCAATTCGTTTTGTTAAACATATCCCAATTAATACATCAAATATATCTTATATATACAGGATAAACTTATCCTGATTCTTATCAAATATGATTATACCAAATAACACACTTGCAATCGCAAATACCGCTGAATATCCAAGCATCCACATATCCATCGAATTGCCAAAAACACAGCTTCTGAAGTTAGATATTATACAAAACAACGGATTGTATTTTAGTATCCAGCCAACATTACTTCCGAGTATTTTTTCCGGATAATAAAATATCGCACAGGTATACATCACAAGCATCAAAAGTACATTCCACAGATATTCCATGTCTCTGAAAAATACTCCGACAGTTGAAAGTATAAGTCCGGCTCCCACAGAAAGTATAAACAATACGAACAGTGGAACTATAGCAAGTAAAACTCTCCACGTCGGATAAACTCCAAGTACGAGGGATACACCCAAAAGTACCACAAGTGAAATTAAAAATAATATATAGTTAAAAGTAATCGCGGAAAGTGGATATAATGCCTTTGGCACATAAACCTTTTTTATCATTCCCTGATTGGCACGTATGGATTTTAATGCAGCCGTTGATGACTGTGAAAAAAGAGTATAGATAAGCCTGCCTGCAAGAATGTATACCGGAAACTCCTTTTCGTTATGGCCAAGTAAGGTACCAAATACTATAGTCAGTACAATCATGGTAAGAAGAGGCTCTATCATGGACCAGATTATTCCAAGATAGGACCTCCTGTATTTTAGTTTTATTCCTTTTCTTACAAGCTCTGCAAATAGATTACTGTATTTTTTATATTCGTCTATTTTAGTGTTCATATAAACTCCTGAGAACATCTATAGTATGATGAAGTCCATCTTTTATTCCGAAATATGACTTCCATCCTGTTTTCTTTATCTTATCTGAAGTAAGGGTTGCCTTAGTAGCTTTTGAATACCCTGCACGTTCCGTCTCACTCGGAAGTTCAAATATAACCTTCTTACCGACATAATCAGCTATTATTTCCGCAAGGTCTTTGAGCATAATATCCGAATCATCCGAAACCACATTATAAGCACCTCCGCATTCTCCGTCAAACATAATTTTAATTATGCCGGAAACGGCATCCGCAACATATGCATAAGAGTAAAGCTGAGTTCCTTCACTTTTTAAAACTATATCTTCACCATTAACACCTTTTTTTATAAACTGTGAAAGTGCCTTTGTATCGGAGCTGAGCATAGTTGGTCCATAGCATCTCGAAAGTCTCGGTATAACCACGTCCATATCCTTTTGTTTTATATATGCCTGACAAAGTGCTTCACCGGTTCTCTTGCTCTCCGGATATCCGGCACGAAGAGTATTGCAGTCTATGTAGCCAAGATAGTCCTCTGCAAATGTATCGGTATCCCCTTTATTTTCTCCATATATCTCAACCGAAGAAAGAAAGACAAACCGTTCACAGTAAACCTTTGCTGCCCACTCCAAAAGGTTATAGGTTCCCATTACATTTGCGGATATCGTGCCTATCGGATCTTCGGAATATGCAACCGGATGAGTATTGCTTGCAGCATGAATTATATAATCAACCTTATTACCACATATATCATTTTCTAGCGGAAGATTAATATCCTGCATTACAAAGTTGAATTTATCATTTTCAAAATATACTGAAAATCTTTTTTTTGCCTTTTCTTCATTTCTTCCAAATGCATATACTGTTACATCCTGATTATAGTTTTCATTTCTGTACATTAGTACATCAATAAGAAAGCTTCCTATCATACCTGTAGCTCCGGATATGGCAATACTTTTTCCTTCAAGCCTTTCCCATGCATAATCAAGGTCAGCTATCTTCTTAACATCATCCATGTAAGTAGTATTATCATACAAACTCATGCTAAATTTACTCCTCTAAACACATCCACCAAATTTCCTATGTGATATACCAAAAATCAACAACTTTCAAAATCATTTTCTACATTCTATTTAAGCCACTTATCCTTTTCCGCTGTCAGGTATCCTTTAAATATCTCCAAATCATCCTTTGTTGTAAGCTTAATGTTTTTATCAGAACCCTTTGCAAAATAAAGGGTCTCTCCAAGTTCAACCATCATGGTATTGGTATAGGATGAACCATAAATGCCTATCTCCTCCCTAAAGGCTTTTTCATATGCCCAGATAAGCTTATCAAATTTGTACGCCTGAGGAGTTGATACCCGTCTTAAAGTTTCTCTCGGGATATATTTTTTAGTTGTATATTCATCCTCTATTACAAAAATCTGTTCATTATATGGAAGTGATGTAACACCGTTTCCATGCTCATTACACTTTGCTATTACATCTGTCAAAACCTCATCATCCACAAGAGGTCTTATGCCATCATGTATGATTATATTATCATTATCATCACATTTTCCTTTTAAATTATCCACACCATTTCTAATTGATTCCTGTGCGGAATCGCCACCTGATATAACCCATTTTACCTTATCAATATTAAACTGCTTTGCGTATGCCCATATAACATCATGCCATCCGTCTATACATACAACCTCTATAGCATCTATCATCGGATGTCTTTGAAAGCTCTCTAAAGTATATATGATTATAGGTTTGTCATACACATTTATAAATTGTTTCGGGATATCTTGTCCCATTCTTTGACCTGAACCACCTGCTATAATAATTGCTACATTCATCTTTTATTTCCTCTTTTAGTTAAATCATACTTCTTACTGTATATTTTTGCTTTATAGTCCGAAGGAAGAGCTGTAAGCTATTTATCATCTATTCCCTCAGAGCTTTCCTTTCTAAACAATATTTTCAATGTCAGAAGCATAAGCTTTATATCCAGCCAATACGAGTACTGTTGGATATAAGTAAGATCCATCTTCAGCTTATCTATTGGTGAGGTGTTATATTTCCCATACACCTGAGCATATCCCGTAAGTCCTGCTTTGACCTTAAGTCTGAAATCAAACTGAGGTATACTTTTTTCATATTTTAAAAAAATCTCTGGTCTTTCCGGTCTTGGACCAACCAAAGACATCTCACCCTTCAAGACATTAAACAGCTGTGGAAGCTCATCCAGATGCAAATTGCGAATGACCTTTCCTATCGGAGTTATCCTTGAGTCCGTTTTACTTGCCAATCTTGCATTTTTTCCTTTATCGCTATCGTCATATTTCATACTTCTGAATTTGTATATCATAAACATCTTGCCATCTCTTGTCAAACGTAGCTGTTTGTAAAATACATTTCCACCATCATAAATTTTTATGGCAAGTGCTATAATAAGCATAATAGGAGAAAGCACAATCAAAGCTATGAGTGACACAATAATGTCAGTAAGTCTTTTAAATATTCTGTCATCGATGTTCAAGCCATAATTCCTCGAAAGATAAATAGGTGTATCTACAAGGTAAAGGTCGTCTGAGCACTTCATGATTATATCAGTAATTTTAGGAACTATATATGTCCTTATTGAATGTTCATAGCAATATTTGACAATTTCATTTCTTTCCTCTGCGGGAAGATCATACAAAAACACTCCTTCAAAATCCAAGACATCACTGCAAATTCTTTCAAAGCCTTTTTGATAATTAAGTATTTCACATACCTCATATCTGTCCTGTCTCGAATCAAGTTTTTTCAAAAATGCCTCAAGCGGATAGTTACCATAGATAATTATAACTCTTCTCGGTGGATAAATATGTACATAAATCCTTCTCACCAAAATTACCCAAAGTACATCAAATATTATCTGAATCAATGCCATAATTACCACCGGCATGACATTAACATACTCACTCCATACCATACACACAAAAACATGCCCCACAATTGCTGAAAATATGACTGCAAGTATATGTGAAAGACATAAATCCATACTTCTCATATAACTGTTTTTGTACCCATTAAGACTCTTTGTGATAAGAAACATAAATAATGCATACATTCCTATCACAATTGCATCTTTATTATAGGGTGTTTGGCTTCTGTAATACATAAACCACACATATGTAAATGATAAAATTTCAAATAAAAGTATTATAAAATTAGCGCCAAGACTAAGTATTCTTTTTTTTTGCTCATAAGCATACATATTACAGCTCTATCTCCCCGTCAAACACAACCTTAGCAGGTCCTGTCATATATACAATATTTTCTTCTTTATCCCATTTTATCACAAGCTCTCCACCTAAAAGCTTTACTGTTACTTCATCCTCTGTAAGACCATTAAGTATTGCAGCAACAACCGACGCACAGGTTCCTGTTCCACAAGCAAGGGTCTCACCCGAACCTCTTTCCCAAACACGCATTTTTGCATAATTTCTATTTACTATTTGTACAAATTCTGCATTTACTCTCCTCGGAAAGAATTTATTATTTTCAAACAATGGTCCAACCTCTTCAAGCGGGAAATTATCCGTGTCTTCAACAAATACAACACTATGCGGATTACCCATAGATACACATGTCGTTTTATACTCTTTTCCACCTATATTAATTGGATAATCTATAACTTTATCCATACCATCAGGCAGCGTATCTGCAAGTACCGGCACTTCTTTTGGTGCTAATATAGGAGCTCCCATATTTACGGTTACTTTATCAACCTTTCCATCTGCCACGTAAAGTTTCAAAAATTTTATACCTGCAAGTGTCTCAACGGTTATATCTTCTTTATCGGTAAGTCCATAATCATATACATATTTTCCTACACACCTTATACCATTTCCACACATTTCTGACTGCGAACCATCAGCATTATACATCTCCATAGTGAAATCAGCTTTATCTGAAGGCTTGATAAGTATAAGCCCGTCAGAGCCAATTCCAAAATGTCTGTCACTCACTTTCACAGATAGTTCAGAAGGATTATCAACCCTCTCGTTAAAACAATTTATATACACATAATCATTTCCAAGACCTTCCATCTTTGTAAATTTCATCTTATATCTCCTTTTTAACCTAATACCATAAACTCCGTTATATTGTACCACCAATGAAAACATTTAACAACGAAAACAGGCGTTTATATTTCTACTTCGAATTTTATGGTGTTGGACGCAGGGTAGACTGCCCTTATATGTCCCTTATGAGCTTCAACAACTGCCTGAGCCACAGATAATCCTATACCAAAACCGTTTCCTTTTTGTGTTCTTGCACTATCACCCCGATAAAATCTGTCAAACATTTTTTCCGGCTGAATATCCGGCAGGTTTGAACATTTATTTGACACAGATAACTTTACATGCTTTTCATGTTTTCTCAGTTTTATTTTAATGGTACTTTCTTCATCTGCATATTTTACCGCATTATCAGTCAATATATTTATAAGCTGTGTTATGCTTTCCTTATCTGCTTTATAACATATATTTTCCTCAATATCTTTTTCTATAGTAATATTTTTATTCTTAGCCGGCTCTTTAAATGCACTTACAAGGTCATTAACCAGCTTTGATATATCCATTTCCTCAAACTTCAGCTTTGCTGTTCCTTCATCCATTTTTGCAAGTGAAAGCATTCTTTGCATAAGTTCACTAAGTCTTGTAGTCTGCTTACGAATATTTTTACTCCACTTGGTTTCACCATTATGAAGTTCCATAGCATCAGTATTTGCAAGGATTATTGCAAGAGGTGTTTTTATTTCATGACCTGCATCGGTAATAAACTGCTTTTGTCTTTCTATGTTAGAAGCTATAGGTCTGATAGCCTTTTTAGAAAGTGTAATTATTAGAAGCAGCATACTTACCCAACACAATAATCCTATACCAACCGATACTACCACAACCGCAAGTATCGACTGAGATTCGGATTTTATATCAAGAAATACAATGGTTTTTCCGTGACCATCCGGAGCATCGGAAATGGCATATTTAAAATCATCTATCTTACCTTTTTCCTTCCCTTTGTTCAGAACCTGCTTTGCATATTCGGAAGCTGTTTCTTCATCTATCGTAGATATATTACTAACATCTGTATATATTACTTCATCATTTTCGTCAAGCCTTACAACGAAATATACTGCAGAAAGTCTGTCATCTTCATTTAGTACAGGATTGAATAATCGAAAACTCTTTCTGCTGTCTGAGCGTTCCTGTTTATCTGAGGCTGTATCTTTAATATCCTCTCTGTTTGAATCAGGTACAAAATCCATATCTTCATTATTAAAAACTCCTGATTCAAAATCCTCAGCATTAACATCCTTTGGATTTATATCTCCGGGTTCAAAATCTTCAGGTGCATCCTCAGGTCTGCCGCCAAAATCCTCATTCATAAACATCCTGTCTCCACCCGAGAGCATATCCATAAGATTTTCATTATGATTATTAAGTCTTATTATATTTACTACATTTACCGTACCTAATAGTATAACTATCAAAATAGTTATTGCCATCATAGAAGCAAATATAAATTTTTTCTGAAGTGTTTTGACCATTAAATCTTCTCCAATCTATAGCCTATATTTCTTTTGGCCTGTATCTCAATATCTGCTTTTAACTGACTTAATTTTTTTCTTAGGTATGATATATATACCCACACGGTACTTATCTCCGCATCTGTATCATACCCCCAGACCTTTTCTAAGATTGTATCTGCTGAAATATATATTTCCTGATTAAGCATAAACATCTCCATAACCTGAAATTCAAGCTTAGGCAGGATAATTGATGCCTTATCAGTTTTTAACTCAAAAGTCTGCTGATTAAGAGACACATTACCACATATTAGTTCATTTGATATGGTTTTCTCCCTTCTTCTTAGCATGGCTCTAAGTCTGGCTAAAAGTTCCTCCATAGCAAACGGTTTGGCAAGATAATCGTCTGCCCCAAGGTCCAGTCCTGCTACCTTATCCTCTATCTCGGACTTTGCAGTAAGCATAAGTACCGGAATTTGACATCCCTCGCTTCTTAGCTCTTTAAGCACCGTAAGTCCATCTTTTTTAGGCATCATAATATCAAGTATAATTCCATCATAGTTTCCAAGTCTCGCGTAATCTAATGCTTCTTCTCCATCATATACTGCATCCACTATATACTTGTGAAAAGTGAGAATATCCACAAGTGCTTCTGACATATCCACCTCATCTTCTGCTAACAGTAATTTCATAATACTCCAGTTATCCTCCTCATTTTTATAAATGGTAAACCGCTAACCTTAATTATACCTTAAATGAAAGCAAAATCCCATATGAATTTCTTCATATGGGATCATTGCTTTTTTTCATCGTTTAAAACATTAGCCGCAATTGCTTAGTATTATCTCCTGGATTTCTTCCTTGTCACGACCAGTTGCTAATGCAAGCTCAGAATATAAGCCTTCTTCTGCCAGCTTCAAGTATCTCTCATCCGTTGCTGTTATCTTCTTTCCCGCATCTTCACGCTCTTTTTTTCTGATTAAAAGAGTCTTGATAACTTTTACCCACTGTACTAAGTCGCTGCTTTTTATAGCACTCTTATAACTGGCATCTCTCATTCTGTCATTTTCAATTTCCAATGGCTCAATATTCTTTGACTTACGGATTATCTCCTTTGCTTCTTCCGCACTGATAACCCGTCTAATCGAAATTCTGTCGTCATCTGCCGGGCAGAATAGCCTACTTCCTTTAGTCTTCTCAGGCATAAGTACGTAATACAATCTGTCAGTATCGACTCCTGAAATATCCGGATGAGTAATATCTAATACGCGGCATATACCGTTCTGTCCGTAAACGATATAGTCTCCAATATCAAACATTGCGTCCTCCTATTTCGTATGGATACTCTTTTATACTTGAGAAAGTATCTCTACGAATAAAATAATAACAAATTTAACGTAAATTTGTAAGTCATTTTATTAAAATACTTATAATTTCGTCAGTTTGCCTAATTTAATTCTACCCATTTTTAGCACTTTTTTATCAACAGCTTATAAAGCTTCTAAAAACATTATTGATTGTCACCTCTATCTATGAATTACTGAGATATTTTATGATACTCTTTCTCGTTATAATTCCAACGAAACACTTTCTGTCATCAACGATAGATAAAAAGTTTCTGTCGAGTATTTTTTCCATAATTTCATCTTTAGAAACTGTATTAATAATAAACGCTTCCTTATCCTTACTGATAATTTCACTTACAGTATGCTCACCCAGCTTATCTCTTCCGCATTCCATAACCATTTTAAGGAAGTCGCCCTCACTAACTACCCCAAGATATATCCCGTCTTTGTCAATTACCGGAACTGCAGTATAACCGCTCTCTAAAAGTTCATTTACAGCGATATCAAGTGTATCATCTGCATATAGATATGTAAGCATTTGCTTAGGAATAAGAATTCCAAATATATTCATATACTTTCCTCTTTCTTCTAACTAATCTAAAATCAAGCTGTAAACCTTGTATTTCCTTTCTATGTCCTCCAGCTTTTTATTTACCTTTTCTTCTTCTCCTATAAAGAACTTATGCTTTTCATTATCAATCTCATATTCTGATAATTTAAATATAAGCTTTTCTCTTTCTTTTTCAATTATATCAATTTTGTTTCTATATTCTGAATGTTTTTTAATCTTTTTATTGTGCTGTGTTATATTATATAATTTATAAGCCAAGTATGCGATTATAATCGAAATCATGATGCCTATCAAAATAATTTTATAAATTCTTTTTTCCACCCCATAAATTACTGATGGAAAAAATGAAACGGCAACATATAAAGCCATGCATATCAAAAACGGACATACACACCAAAGCATTACATTGAGCCTTTTTCTCTCATAGTTTCCGTCAACATACTTATCCTTAAATTCAATCTCTGAAATCTTTAAATTATAGTCCCTAATTTTTTCATTTGTAGTATTTATTTCACCTGTTCGGTTCTTATACCTTTGAAGTTTATTTTTTATATTCTCTTTCTTTTCCAGAAGCTTTCCGGTCTGCTCACGCATATAAGTAATTTCATCTTTAATATTATTTTTTACGTACCTGTTTGCGTACTCGGCCGCTCCGCTGTCTGCAGCCATCATTACAAGATTAAGATTATCGATACCCCAAAGTGCCGTAACCATCTTAAGCGAATATATTTCCTCAGCTTCATCCCTGTAAACACTTCCGCTTTCGTCAATCCTTTTCAACCTTTCTCCCAATGCATTTTCCATATTGTGACGCATCAAAAGCTTAGGATTTATCTCTACCCCCTTTTCTCCGGTTATTGAAACCACCTTATATCTTGTTTTTATCTCACTTAAATCAAAATCCTCAAAGCATTTGTTACCACGTTTGAGATTTATCTGATAAATGTTTTCCGGATTATCTGCACACAAAAGCGCTATCTGATTAACCAGTTTTGAATTGATAGTAGTCTCATCAACATCGATATCAATCTTTACATATTCTCTCTCGGAAAATGGTACCAGCTTGGCTGACATAAGGCTTTTATCGACATAACCTTTTATATACCCGTGTGGTCCGGTTTCCTCTTTATCAAGTGGTTCCAAACTTCCCGGATAGTAGCTTTTATATTCTTTCTTTTCAAAGAAATTATGCTTATGCCCCAAAGCAACATAATCGAATCTTTTGAGAGTTCCGATGTCATCCCATTCAAACGGCTCGACCTTTTCTCCACCGGCATGTATAAGTAATATATTTGTATACTCAGGATGAGGTATATTGATGGAATCAAAATCATTTCTTTCATTTTCGGGATTGTATTGACATACACCATATATATCAAGCTT
>JAFUEG010000128.1 GCA_017464045.1 Lachnospiraceae bacterium | reverse complement strand
TGAAGCAACAAGTGAAACCTCCGCGCCGAATATCTTCTTATCCTGTTCACTGATTGTTATCCCATCAAGTCTGTCAGGATTTATACCGAGAGGCATATAATATACGTGTCTGGCTCTGCAAGCCCTTAACCGCCTTACCTCTTCACTGTCGAAGATAAACACATAATTGCACTCGTTAAGTATCGAAGGATGATAAAGTGCAATAAGTGGACTGTCATAGGTCCATGAAATATACTTCATGCCGTGCTTTTGACAAAGTCCGGATACCTCGGGATGATAATTTGACGTAAATGCTATCTCACATCCACTGTCAGGCATATCCTTATCCAAAAGAGAAATCATCTTTTCCTTGTCTTCCTCATAGCAAACAGGAACATCCGTTGAAAAAACATTATGCCCCAGACTCATAAAAGCTTCTATAATATCCTCTTTTCCGTACATCTGATAGTCAATGTAAAGAATATTCATTCAAAATCTCCCAATAATCATATATTTTACCTAATTCAAAATGTCGACGTTTTGAAGCATAACCGGCCGTTTGTCATTCCTCATAATATGTGCCGTATTGCCGGGGTCACCGTAAAAATCATCCGCAAGCTCTACCAGCTCCTCATAAGCTCCCGATTCGGAATATATACCCCATCCATCAGCCTTATATTGCTTTGCAAGCCTTTCAAATTTATCCTTCAGTATAAGATTGATTTTTTTCAAAACTCTTTGAAGATGCGGATTAACGTACCATATAACCGCTGTATCTTCACAAGCACCTTTAAATACCTCAAGTGTATGTTCTATCTTAGGTATTATTTTTTCTCCGGCTTGAGCAAATGTTGCAACACTTACATTATACAGTATTATCTTCTTAATGTCACCATTCGGCTTGATTATTATCTTCTTCCATTCATCAGGAAGCTTGTCTGTTTTTTCTTTTCTTAGCTCCAATCCTTCATCCGATTTTTCTTCAACTTCTTGTCCCTCCGAAGTGATTTCAAGAAGCTCACACCATACTGCAGAACTTATACCCAGTACCTTTTCCTTCCATATATCCGCGGTATCCTCCCCTGCCATTTGAGTAAGACGCTTGATATAGGTCCCCCTCATCTTCTCAGATTGAACAATTACCTTATCCGCCCTGACAACTCCCGGAACCGCACAAAAATAGTCTAAGGTTTTCCAAGCCTTACTTTCCTCGTCCTCTATCTCATCAATTATAAACGGCTGTATATATATAAGCTTGTCCGTATGCTTCTTAAGATTTCGGGAATAATGTTCTCTTCCCAAGCTTAGAACATAATTACATTCATCAAACGGATTTTGGGTAACGATAATATCCGGATGTCTTTTTTCAAAATTATATTCCTTATAATCTGTAATATTGAGATAATCCGGAAATTTATCTCCTTCATAATACATCTCGGTTAGCTCACTTCTGGCAGTCTTCCTGTAATATGGAACCGGTACCACATAAACATCATAGCTTCCCTCTTTGACCGCACGCTTCCACATAGCCTTCATGCTGTTCCAATAATCGGCCCTATAGGGTATAAAAACTATTTCCTTTCTTTCTGTCACTCTTTCCTTTAGTATCTGCTTCATTCGTTCAAATATATCGGACAGAAATGCTGCTATTCCTGCGGTATCTTCGCTTCCGAATTCTCCGCCTGCAATAGCCTGATAAAGCTGATATACCGACTCACAATACTCCTCAAGTACGGATACCGCATCAAAGCCTTCGCCATATGCCGCCTCCAAGAGATTACCTATATTAATGGTGCTCTCCTGACATGCCGCAAGCAAATTACAGGCAACATCAAGCTTACCCTGTGATACCATAAGAACTATCGCTTCGTGAGCCTCACCGGTCATAGCTATATAATTTGCAACCTGCTTTTTTGTTGTTATTTTATTTTTTCTTTCATCATTTTTTAAATCATCGGGATTAAATTTATATCTGTAATAATATTTATCAATTTTTTCAATCAGCAAATCCTCAAGCTGTTCAAAAAAAGGATACCCATGGACACCACCCGCCTTATTAAGACGCATGTAATTTCCGTATTCCGTTCGTAAAACCTTATCATATTCCACCGGAACAGGCAGCTCAATATTTTCAAACGGCATCATAACCGCTTCCCTAAAGCACTCTATCGGATACTTATGATTGTTCTTTTGAAGCCAATACGGCATAAGCACAACCTCTTTTGCATCCTTTGAACCATATAACGTAAACAAGGTCTCAGCCGCCATAAACATCCTTTGTTTAATAGGTTTCCATGAATCTATGGAAACTCCGCATAAATCTTCAACAGCCTTAACCAGCTCTTTAAATTCAGGATTGTTCTCAGCTTCGGCATCCTCCTCATCTATAGAATCGGCACATGCCATTACCTGAAGAGCAATCTCCTTTCTGGCGTTTTCATTTCCTTCATTTAAAGCAACATAATCTAAGGGAAAAATATCCACTCCCACCGGATACTGACAATCATGAAATTTGTTTAAAAAATCCTCATCATAGTTAAACTTTCGCCCGTTGGTAATTCTCATAAGATATTCATAAAACGGCTCATCGTCACTTAATGTAAGACAGGCATATCCATCGGAAAGCTCGGCTTTTGCTACTTGCTTGAACTTAAAATAATCATCCCTGAGCATACATATATCAAGATCGTCATCCCACGGTATATAGCCTTTATGCCTTATGGTCCCGAGCAGGGTTCCGTTATCGGCAAACCATTTTATGTTATGCTTCTTACATATTCTGTCGATTTCAAAAAGCACCTCTATCTGAGCCGCCCACACTCTCTTCATCTCTCCCATTATGTAGAAGCCTTCTCTTACTTCATCTTCAAAATACTTATGCTGATAATCCATAATTACCTCCGTAAAAGATAGTATAAAACAAAACAGGCTGACCCATAAAGAGTCAGCCATATCTTGTAGATTAAGTTAATTAACCTAATAATGAAAGTACACCCTGAGTAGACTGATTTGCCTGTGCAAGCATAGACTGTGCAGCCTGCTGGAGAATGTTATTCTTAGTGTAGTTAGTCATCTCTGAAGCCATATCAGTATCACGAATCTGTGACTC